>NZ_JBEJZY010000030.1:0-66587 GCF_040256935.1 Photorhabdus viridis | reverse complement strand
ACGTAATCCATGTTCAATGAGTTGTTGATGCCAGAGAGGAATAAATTTTTGGCAAAAGTCATCGACGCAGCAGTAAAGTTCTTCTAAATTAACCATGCCTGAGGGTCTCCATGATTTTGTTTTCTTTAGCAAAAACTTTGCTCGTGCCTCAGGCACTTTAGTTCCCTTCCCTTAAGCGAAGCTCAGGTTACTGAGTTAACTTAGTTAGCATCACTCCCCGTAATTGAAGAGATTATTTAGTGCATTCATTAAAGTATTTAATGCGCTTTCAACATTTCCAAAAATAACTAAAATTTTTGAACATTACATTTTTCTATTCGGAGAATATTTGGCTGTATTTAGCGGGGTTTAACGTCTTAGTACCGCTATTTTTTGGTATTCCACACCAGCGTGGGGTCAGGGAAAAAGCTGTAACAATATAAAAATATTAATCTTAAGAGAGTATGAATATAGCACCTTGAATAACCAAACTGAAAAGGAGAAGAAGTAATGATTGTAACAGACGACTGGCACCCGGCTGATATTATTGCGGGACTCAGAAAACGGGGAACGTCGTTATCTGCTGTTTCAAGAGAAGCGGGGCTTGCATCATCTACGTTAAGTAATGCGTTGCATCGTCCGTGGCCTAAAGGTGAATGGCTCATTGCTACCGCTTTAAATTGTGAACCTTACGAAATATGGCCAAGTAGATATCTCAAATGAATTAAAATAAACTTCTCGTAAGAAAGTAAATTGAGAAGAGATTAAGTACCTGAAACTTTTCTCATGTCTTGTGGAAAGCTTCAGGTATGATCATAGGATTAATATAGGGTTATTAACGCTCTGCCTTTTTGTCATAGTTAATTTTTTCTGCCTCAATTATTTAATCTTTTGTATTATGCTGATACTCCTCCCTATATTTCTGCTGATTTCACGGATGTTTTATATTGAATACATATAATCCATGAGCATTCAACCGATCATTAAAGGTACGTCGAATCGGGAAATCGCTTGCTGAGGTGTACAGGCGCTTCTACGCGCCGGGACGTAGGGGCTCTGCCAGGCAGAACCCTAATGGCACAGTGGCGACAACGATGTTGTGCATTGTTATGCTAGAGGTATATAGGGATTAGGGTTAATAAATCTGGTAGGAGCATAGTTATCATACCCCTTAGCCCTACAATATTCTTTTAATTGTTTTAATGAGTTTATTCCTATTTTCTGATAAATTATCTGTAGCCTACTTTGTACCGTTCTATAGGTGATACCTAATTTTTTGGATATATCTTTAGCGCTTAGTGATTGTAGAGCAAAAAATACTATATCGAACTCTCTATCAGTAAATAAATCAGTTGGTGTGCCAAAGGTTAATGAGTCAGGATGCCTGTTATTTTCAAAATGATACATGGAATAAATTTGAAGTTTTTTACCGTGTCCAACAACCCCAACGCATTTTCCGTCCTTCATTAGTGGTGTAATATTGACTAGGAGCGGTTGGATTATTTTCTCTCTTCCGCCATAAATGAAGGTATTTAGTACCGGAATGGTTTTTTGACTCGTCATTACGTTTCTATCGTTAGCTTGTATAATATCTACAAACTCAACCCATGGTCCCGGACATTCAATATCAAGCCGGCCTTCCATGTTAAAACCTTTAGGAAGGTTGCAGTAATAATGCGTAACATCATTAGCATAGACGAATCGAGATTCGTTGTCTTTTATAATCCAAAAATCGTTGCTGTTTTCCATGTATGATATGAAGGCATCAAAGCTTTTTGAATGAACATCCAGATCTTTGTTTACAGAGAAACTCATCGTTTTATCTTTCATAATTTCACCCATCATGATTAAACTGGATAACTTCCATGTAAGGTTATCACTTTTACGACACAATGAATAATTATGTTTATGGGTTTTAAAGGGGGCGTCTCTTTTTTACCGTTCTTGTAGATATCGTCGATATGCTAATATTTTATATTGTGTAAAATTTTTCTTATTGATTATATGTTTAATGAATTATTACAGAATGGTAGTTGTTTTTTTCTCTTGTTTTTGGTGTGTTATATATCTAATTATGAGAATGGATTTCATAACGGTAGTCTGGAAAGTGAGTGATTGATAAATATATTTTGGAGGAAACCCAAATTAATGCCGCAAAAAATAAAATCCTCACACCAAGCAGGATTATTTCCTCTTTAACTTTTAGCTTCTGGACAAATTTATTATCCCATAAATACGAAGATAAAGATTCTGAGACATTACTCTGGCCTAATCTCTTAGTGCATGTATTCCCTTATGCGCCAAAAGATATGACACGGAAAAAAATAGAAGATTTTCTCAAAAAATAAAAGGGTTAAGAAATAGAATTTCTCACCATGAGGCTATTTGGAAATTTCATTATAACGATCCTAATACTTATTTCCCGGATTATGCAACTCCAGTGCATGGTGCTCAAGCCAGTTGTGCTTTATTAATTAAACATTATGAGGACATACTTAATATGATCGGTTGAATTAGTCCTGAGCGAAAAGATAATTTTATTAAACATCATGCCAACGAAAGATTTTATGCAATTTGTAGCATTGAAGGATTAAATATATAGACAGACATAAAAGATGAAAAACTGGGCAGGCAAAGATCTTACATACGACGCTAGATTAGGCGTAGGGGCTCTGCCAGGCAGAACCCTAATGGCACAGTGGCGACAACGATGTTGTGCATTGTTATGCTAGAGGTATATAGGGATTAGGGTTAATAAATCCGGTAGGAGCATAGTTATCATACCCCTTAGCCCTACAATATTCTTTTAATTGTTTTAATGAGTTTATTCCTATTTTCTGATAAATTATCTGTAGCCTACTTTGTACCGTTCTATAGGTGATACCTAATTTTTTGGATATATCTTTAGCGCTTAGTGATTGTAGAGCAAAAAATACTATATCGAACTCTCTATCAGTAAATAAATCAGTTGGTGTGCCAAAGGTTAATGAGTCAGGATGCCTGTTATTTTCAAAATGATACATGGAATAAATTTGAAGTTTTTTACCGTGTCCAACAACCCCAACGCATTTTCCGTCTTTCATTAGTGGTGTAATGTCGAGTAGAAATGGTTGGATTATTTTTTGTCTCCCGCCATAAGCGAAAGTATTTAATACTGGGATGGTTTTTTGACTCGTCATTACGTTTTTATCATTAGCTTGTATAATATCTTCAAACTCAGACCACGGTGCTGGACATTCACTATCAAGCTTACCTTCTATGTTAAAACCTTTAGGAAGGCCGCTGTAATAAAGCATAATATCGTTAGCATAGACGAATCGAGATTCGTTGTCTTTTATAATCCAAAAATCGTTGCTGTTTTCCATGTATGATATGAAGGCATCAAAGCTTTTTGAATGAACATCCAGATCTTTGTTTACAGAGAAACTCATCGTTTTATCTTTCATAATTTCACCCATCATGATTAAACTGGATAACTTCCATGTAAGGCTATCACTTTTAAGACACAATGAATAATTATGTTTATGGGTTTTAAAGGGGGCGTCTCTTTTTTACCGTTCTTGTAGATATCGTCGATATGCTAATATTTTATATTGTGTAAAATTTTTCTTATTGATTATATGTTTAATGAATTATTACAGAATGGTAGTTATTTTTTTCTCTTGTTTTTGGTGTGTTATATATCTAATTCTGAGAATGGATTTCATAACGGCAGTTTATAAGAAGGTGGTTTTGGGGTAAAACCTAATCGGCCAACCGCTAGGAAAAAGGCAGGACAAAAACGAGAAAAGCCACCTTGAGGTGGCTTTTCCATATAACTATTCTCGCATGAGACCTCTACTACGTAAGAGGCGGCTCCGCCTTAACGCGTGTGCGCTAAATCTATCACTGATTGAAGTCAAGTTATTTTTACAAACCGCTCCGTTGACGGTATTCTATTGTTTTTTCAAAATAGGCTTCAGCATGGAACAATACATTTCAAAAGAACGTCTTGAGATTTATACTACGATCCTAAAAATTCAATCAGAACACGTAATGGCGGCCTATATGGGATGGGATAAAGTGGCTGATGGTACTAAACTCGATCCGACAAAAGCGAAATTACCCCAAATCAGCAATGGTGATTGGAAAAAAGTAGTCCAACGGGTTGTCGGTCAATCCATTATCAGTTTCAGCCTGAATACCACCTTTGCCTTTTCCATATATCTTGTTCCACTTTAATCAGTATATTTTTTAAAAATAAATTACTTATAAATAATTATTCATTCTATAATCTTTTAATATTTGGTCTATTACCCAACTGGTTCGTGAGCCTGATTCTCCTGTTGAAGGGCAAAAACCTTTTCCTTGTAATTCATTAATTATCGTATTAATCAATGGCATTTCTATATGCTCTGGATTGTTAATATTAAATTGGTGTAATTTATTATTTTCGTCATAATATGAAATGGCTGAATTTCCAAAGGTAGAAAAAGATATTTTTCCTTTGTTACCAATTATTTCAACATTATCCCCTCTGGCATTCGAAACAAAATTCCATATACCTACACCTTGAATATTATTTTCAAACATAAATGACATTGATACGCAATCTTCGGCAGGATAAGAATTTCCTTGTGAATTTGCATGCCCTT
This sequence comes from Photorhabdus viridis, assembly GCF_040256935.1. Lineage (NCBI taxonomy): Bacteria > Pseudomonadati > Pseudomonadota > Gammaproteobacteria > Enterobacterales > Morganellaceae > Photorhabdus > Photorhabdus viridis. Next base: position 61,974 of record NZ_JBEJZY010000030.1, on the reverse strand, counting down.
TGACAGAAATAATTTTCCCCAAAAGAAAGTCTAATATATCCAGAGTATGGCATGCCAAATCAACAAATAATCCACCACCGGAAATTTCTGGTTTAACAACCCAAGGTAAATGATGAGGGTCCTGATAGCAGGGTTCTATCTCTCTGTAAAGTATACAACTTACTATTCTTGGCGTTCCTATCGCGCCTGATTCAATTAATTCTTTGATTTTTAAAAATCTCGGTAATGCTCTTCTGTAATAAGCAACAAATAATGGGACATTTTGTGATTTACAAGTCGCTATCATTTCATTACATTCTTCGAATGTTAATGCCATAGGCTTTTCTACATATATCGCTTTACCCGCCTTAGCAGCCAAAATAGTATATTCTTTATGTGTAGAGGGTGGTGTTGCAATATATACGGCATCAATGTCTTTATCATTAATCAGTGAGTTCGCATCAGAATACCATTTAGGGACATGATGTCTTTTAGCAAAATCTTCTGCTAAATTAGCATTGCGCCTCATTACTGCAACTAATTCAGAATTGTCTAATTTATAAAAAGCAGGGCCACTTTTTACTTCAGTAACATCACCACAACCAATAATTCCCCATTTTATTGTTTTTTCCATTTTTATTTTCCTAATATATTTATGTCGAATTGTTTATTAATAAAACATTGATGAAGGTTATAGTTTAAATCTGGTTTATCACATTTTTTATCTCGAATGTTCATGTATATAACATGCTTTCTGTTTTTGAAGCAAGTAAGTTGATATGATTTTTACCCAATATTAATTCAGGCGATTTCAATGGGGCTATTTTTTACGGTAGTTGTTTTGCGCTAATCAGTCATCGTCTTTGATTGATATAGTCAATACCAGCCTAACGAAATATGATTCCGTTGTTTTTCTTCCTATCGAAGAAGCAACCGATTTTGTCGCGAATATGGTTAATCGGATGCGATTCAATTTGAAAAACCTGCGATCCGAGTGGGAATCAAAGTGTATACCTATTGACGATAAAAGTATGTCAAGTTTTGCGAAGGACAACCTTCACTACTTAACTAAAAACATTATTATCTGCGCCAATTTTATTGAAGCTGCAAAAGTCGCGTTAACATCCGTTCCTGAAACCAGCACTGAGCTACGCAGCATGATTACGCGTTTTGGTCGGGCCTCTGCTGACCTGCGTTATACATTAGAAGAAATTATTGCTTTCGTTAAGAGTACTCATGTCCCTAATAAAGTATCAAGTGTAGGGCATGACATGGATAAAAATGCAGTTCATGAGCTTATTCGTGCCGAGCATATCGCTTTGGGTTTGGAAGTCCCAGCTTTCTACTAAAGGGGATGCAGTGCTCCACGTTTCTATTCACAAAGTGATGGTGGCGAAGGACTAGTGAAGCGCAAAGACATCATTTCTTGCAGAGCTTGAACATAGGGCTGAGGAGTTCCATTCTACTTGAATACTAAAGCTCAATTTCAATATCACTGAGTGGATGACAGCAGCAGGGTAAAATTTCGCCTTCATTAACAAAAGCCAGTGGCTTACGCCGATAGCCTACTTTACCTTTTACCAATCTGACACGGCAGGAGCCGCAATAACCTTCACGGCACTGGTATTCAGCTTGTACTTTGCCTTGTTCCAGCGCTTCCAGCAGACTGTTATGCAGCTCAGGAGAGCTGTGAATATGATAACCCTGCATACCATACAGGGTTACTTTATAGCTTGTCATCAGAGTTCAAAATCACTCAGGTCGTCAGGATTAACCTCAGCATCAATCTGACCAACCAGATAGGAACTGACTTCAACTTCTTGTGGCGCGACTTGAACGTTATCGGACACCAGCCAGGAATTGATCCACGGAATTGGGTTAGAACGCGTTTCAAATGGCAGTTTCAGCCCAACAGCCTGCATACGGATATTGGTGATGTATTCAACATACTGACACAAAATATCTCTGTTCAAACCAATCATAGAACCTTCTTTGAACAGGTACTCCGCCCACTCTTTTTCTTGCTCCGCCGCCTGAACAAACAGGTCGTAACACTGTTGTTCACACTCTTTGGCAATTTCAGCCATTTCCGGGTCATCCTGACCAGAGCGCAACAGATTCAGCATATGCTGAGTGCCTGTTAGATGCAGTGCTTCGTCACGGGCAATCAGTTTGATGATTTTAGCGTTACCTTCCATCAGTTCGCGTTCGGCGAAAGCAAATGAACAGGCAAAGCTGACGTAGAAGCGGATCGCTTCCAGCGCGTTAACGCTCATCAGGCACAGGTACAGTTGTTTTTTCAGTTCACGCAGACTGGTAGTGATGGTTTTACCCGCAGCTTGATGCGTTCCTTCACCAAACAACTGATAGTTGTTGGTCATCTCAATCAGATCATCGTAATAAGCGGAAATATCTTTCGCACGTTTCAGAATCTCTTCATTGGTGACAATATCATCAAACACAACCGCCGGATCGTTAACGATATTACGGATGATGTGCGTATAAGAACGTGAGTGAATCGTCTCGGAAAAAGACCAGGTTTCAACCCAGGTCTCCAACTCAGGAATGGAGATCAAGGGCAGAAACGCCACGTTTGGGCTGCGACCCTGAATAGAGTCCAGCAGCGTTTGGTATTTCAGATTACTGATGAAAATATGCTTTTCATGATCCGGCAACGCATTGTAGTCAATGCGATCGCGGGACACGTCAACTTCTTCCGGGCGCCAGAAGAACGAGAGCTGTTTTTCGATCAATTTCTCGAAAATCGGATACTTTTGCTGGTCATAACGAGCTACGTTTACCGGCTGACCAAAGAACATCGGTTCCTGTAACTGGTCGTTTTTTACCTGCGAAAAGGTGGTATAGGCCATAACTTCCTCAAATTAAATCTTACACGCGCCGCCTTCACAATCGGAATCAGCCGATTCCACGACTTCCTCCAGGTCACCCTGAACGTCTTCCGCGCCATCACGTGTATTATGGTAATACAGTGTCTTCACACCATATTTGTAGGCGAGCAGTAAATCTTTCAGCAGTTGATTCATCGGCACTTTTCCACTAGGGAAACGTGTCGGATCATAGTTGGTATTGGCAGAGATCGATTGATCGATAAATTTCTGCATGATACCAACCAACTGCAAGTAACCATCATTACCCGGCATTTGCCACAGGAGTTCATAAGCGCCTTTCAGGCGTTCATATTCCGGTACAACCTGACGCAAAATGCCATCTTTTGATGCTTTGATGCTGATGTAACCACGAGGCGGTTCAATGCCATTGGTGGCGTTGGAGATCTGTGAAGATGTCTCTGACGGCATCAAAGAGGATAATGTTGAATTACGCAGACCATATTGTTTGATATCACGGCGCAACGCTTCCCAGTCATAGTGCAGTGGCTCATTGACCAATGTATCCAGCGTTTTTTTATAGGTATCGATAGGCAGGATACCTTCAGAATAGGTGGTTTCTTTAAACCACGGGCAAGCGCCTTGCTCTTTCGCCAGCTCATTAGAGGCTTTCAACAAGTAATACTGGATAGCTTCAAATGTTTTGTGCGTCAGGTTGTTAGCTCTGCCATCTGAATAACGCGCGCCATGTTTTGCCAGATAGTAAGCGTAGTTGATGACGCCAATACCTAAAGTACGGCGACCCATTGCCCCTTGTTTTGCTGCAATGATCGGGTAGTCCTGATAATCAAGCAGGGCGTCAAGCGCACGGACAGCCAGAGTTGCCAATTCTTCCAGCTCATCAAGATTTTCGATTGCGCCCAGGTTGAATGCGGATAGCGTACACAGCGCGATTTCGCCGTTTTTATCATTGATATCATTCAATGGTTTGGTTGGCAGTGCAATTTCCAGACACAAATTTGACTGGCGCACAGGGGCGACTGATGGGTCAAATGGGCTGTGAGTGTTGCAGTGGTCTACGTTTTGAATGTAGATACGTCCGGTGGAGGCGCGTTCTTGCATCATCAGCGAGAAGAGATCAACCGCTTTCAGGCGTTGCTGACGGATATTGCTGTCCTGCTCATATTGAGTATACAGACGTTCAAATTTATCCTGATCCGCAAAGAATGCATCATATAATCCAGGAACGTCAGATGGGCTGAACAGGGTAATATCTTCACCTTTGATCAGGCGCTCGTACATTAATTTGTTGAGCTGTACGCCGTAGTCCATATGACGGACACGGTTGCCTTCAACGCCCCGGTTGTTTTTCAGTACCAGCAGGCTTTCAACTTCCAGATGCCATAACGGATAGAATAATGTCGCGGCACCGCCACGGACACCCCCTTGTGAACAGGATTTTACCGCTGTCTGGAAGTGTTTGTAGAACGGAATACAGCCGGTGTGGAAAGCTTCACCATTACGGATTGGGCTGCCCAACGCACGAATACGGCCCGCGTTGATGCCAATACCGGCGCGTTGAGAAACATATTTCACAATGGCGCTGGAAGTGGCGTTAATTGAATCCAGGCTGTCGTCACACTCAATCAGCACGCAGGAGCTGAATTGACGGGTAGGGGTACGCACACCTGCCATGATGGGAGTCGGCAGGGAAATTTTAAACGTAGAAGCCGCGTCGTAAAAACGACGAATGTAGTCCAGACGGGTTTCTCTTGGATAACCGGAAAACAGGCAGGCGGCTACCAGAATATAAAGGAACTGGGCGCTCTCATAAATTTCACCGGTAACACGATTTTGAACCAGATATTTACCTTCGAGCTGTTTGACCGCAGCGTAAGAGAAATTCATATCACGCCAGTGGTCGATAAACTCGTTCATTTGCTCGAATTCTTCTTTCGAGTAGTCTGCCAGCAAGTGTTTATCGTATTTGCCCATTTCCACCATACGGGATACGTGATCATACAGGGCTGGCGGCTCAAATTGACCATAGGCTTTTTTACGCAGGTTGAAAATTGCCAAGCGGGCTGCCAGATACTGATAGTCTGGCGCATCACCGGAGATAAGGTCCGCGGCAGCTTTAATCATCGTCTCGTGAATATCTGAGGTTTTGATACTGTCGTAAAATTGGATTTGAGAACGCAGTTCTACTTGTGATACCGAGACATTTTTCAGACCGTCGGCTGCCCAGTTAATAACCCGGTGGATTTTCTCAAGGTCAATTCGTTCTTTGTGGCCATCACGCTTTGTTACTAGCAGACTATGGTTCATGGACAGGCATACCTTACATTTACTTTCAGACTTGCTCCCACCTGCTTTGTGTCTTTACAAGACCAAAACATACCCTTCTCAGTGGTGAAGAAACCAACGAGAGAGTAGTGGTAATGGAATGTTAAGGAACACAATATGTAGGGGGTACACTAAATAATGACAACAAGATAATGTTAAAAACGGCTTTTATCAAGTGCACAAAAACATGGATTTTTGTGGATAACTTGAGGACTAAATTTGTTAAAAAGCCGGAAGCCTGCATCATTACTAGCGGTTACCCTGGCAGGGGTACCGGCAAAAATGGGTAAAAAAATTCCTGAAAACAGGATTTATTTGCCGTTTTATTCATCGATTAGATGAATATGTCAGACATACTGGGTATGTAACATATAATTAACATCGACATTGTGGCCGAGGGTAAATTTATCTATTAGCGGGTTGTAATGCAGGCCGATAATGTGCTGTTCTTGCAGTGGTGTGCTATCAATCCAACCTATTAATTCTGATGGGCGGATAAATTTCTTTGCGTCATGGGTTCCCTTCGGCACCATTTTCAGAATATATTCCGCACCGACTACCGCCATAAGCCAGGCTTTCTTGTTGCGGTTAATGGTAGAGAAAAAGACGTGTCCACTGGGTTTGACTAACTGTGCACAGGCACGGACAACCGACTGTGGGTCCGGTACGTGCTCCAGCATTTCCATACAGGTGACGATATCATAAGCCTGTGGATATTTTTCTGCGTGGCTTTCCACGGTTTCCTGTACATAAGTTACAGGGATGCCTGTTTCAAGGGCGTGCAGTCTGGCAACCTGAAGCGGCTCAGTACCCATATCAAGCCCGGTCACTTCTGCGCTTTCACGGGCCATGCTTTCCGACAAAATGCCGCCGCCACAACCGACATCCAGAATTTTCTTACCGAAAATGCCGCCGGAACGCTGCAAAATATAATTCAGGCGCAGCGGGTTAATCCGGTGCAGCGGCTGAAATTCGCCGTCCAAATCCCACCAGCGGGAAGCAACTGCTTCAAATTTCTCTATTTCCTGTTGATCAACATTGCTTGTTGTGGAAGGGGTTTTAACGTTCATCAGTGGTTGTCGCTCCTTAAACTTACTTTACAGGTGGATTTACTCCATTCTTGTCATAGTATACATGGCTTAATTTTTAAATACCCGTATCTGATTTTTATAAAACTGTTGATTTGTGGTATAGTTCTAAACCTTTGAATCCGGAATTATGAGGGATAGTGGGCTTCATGAGCGACATTGCCAGAGAAATCACACCGGTCAATATCGAAGAAGAGCTGAAGAGCTCGTATCTGGATTATGCGATGTCTGTTATCGTCGGGCGCGCACTACCAGATGTTCGAGATGGACTGAAGCCGGTACACCGTCGCGTACTTTTCGCAATGAGTGTACTGGGAAATGATTGGAATAAACCCTATAAGAAGTCTGCCCGTGTTGTCGGCGACGTCATCGGTAAATACCACCCACATGGGGACAGCGCGGTCTACGACACGATTGTTCGTATGGCGCAGCCGTTTTCCCTGCGCTATATGTTGGTAGATGGTCAGGGTAACTTTGGGTCAGTCGATGGTGACTCAGCTGCGGCGATGCGTTACACCGAAGTGCGTATGTCGAAAATTGCCCATGAGCTGCTGGCGGATCTGGAAAAAGAGACTGTTGATTTTGTGCCGAACTATGATGGTACAGAGCAGATCCCGGAAGTTATGCCGACCAAAGTACCTAATCTGCTGATCAACGGCTCTTCGGGTATCGCAGTAGGTATGGCGACTAACATTCCTCCTCATAACTTATCCGAAGTTATTGATGGTTGTCTGGCTTATATTGAAGATGAAAACATCAGCATTGAAGGGCTGATGCAGTATATTCCTGGCCCGGATTTCCCGACTGCCGCGATCATTAATGGTCGTCGGGGTATTCAGGAGGCTTACCGGACTGGCCGCGGTAAAATTTATATCCGCGCCCGTGCTGAAATCGAAGTCGATGAGAAAAATGGTCGCGAAACTATCCTGGTTCACGAAATTCCTTATCAGGTTAACAAAGCCCGTCTGATTGAAAAAATTGCCGAGCTGGTGAAAGAAAAACGTATCGAAGGGATTAGCGCTCTTCGTGACGAATCTGATAAAGACGGCATGCGTATTGTGATTGAAGTGAAACGTGATGCGGTGGGTGAAGTGGTTCTGAATAACCTCTATTCCCTGACTCAGCTTCAGGTTTCTTTTGGTATCAACATGGTGGCTCTGCATCAGGGGCAACCAAAGCTGCTGAATCTGAAAGATATTCTTTCCGCGTTCGTCTGTCACCGCCGTGAAGTGGTTACTCGTCGTACTCTCTTTGAATTACGTAAAGCCCGTGAGCGTGCTCATATTCTTGAAGCATTGGCGGTGGCGCTGGTGAATATCGATCCGATTATCGAATTGATTCGCCGTGCTCCGTCACCCGCCGAGGCAAAAGCTGCGTTAGCGGCTCAACCGTGGGAATTAGGCAATGTTGCTTCCATGCTTGAACGTGCTGGTGATAATGCCGCTCGTCCTGAATGGTTGGAACCCCAATATGGCGTGCATGAAGGTAAATATTATCTGACCGAGCAACAGGCACAGGCAATTCTGGATCTGCGTTTGCAGAAACTGACTGGCCTTGAGCATGAAAAATTGCTGGATGAATACCGTGAATTGCTGACATTAATCAGTGAATTAATGTTTATTCTGGAAAGCCCGGAGCGCCTGATGGAAGTGATCCGTGAAGAGCTGTTGGCAGTCAAAGCGCAATATAATGACGCCCGCCGTACTGAAATCACGGAGAACACCGCTGATATCAATATCGAAGATCTGATTAATCAGGAAGATGTTGTTGTCACGTTGTCACATCAGGGGTATGTCAAATATCAGCCTTTGTCTGACTATGAAGCGCAACGCCGTGGTGGTAAAGGGAAATCCGCAGCACGTATCAAAGAAGAAGATTTCATTGAAAGGCTGCTGGTGGCGAATACTCACGATACGATCCTTTGCTTCTCCAGCCGTGGCCGCTTGTACTGGATGAAGGTTTATCAATTACCTGAGGCCAGCCGTGGCGCCCGCGGCCGTCCGATTGTTAACCTTTTGCCATTGGAGCAGGATGAACGCATTACTGCCATTCTGCCGGTGCGGGAATATGAAGAAGGGCTGTATGTCTTTATGGCTACGGCCAGTGGGACAGTGAAGAAAACGGCGTTACAAGATTTCAGCCGTCCGCGCAGTGCTGGTATTCTCGCGGTTAATCTCAATGAGGGTGATGAGCTGATCGGCGTTGACCTGACTAACGGCAGTAACGAAGTCATGTTGTTCTCCGCTGATGGTAAAGTTGTCCGCTTTGAAGAGGGCGCTGTTCGTTCAATGGGACGTACAGCTACCGGTGTACGTGGTATCAAACTGAGTGGTGAAGACAAAGTCGTTTCTCTGATTATCCCGCGTGGAGAAGGGGAGATTCTGACAGTCACTGAAAATGGTTACGGCAAACGTACCGCTGAAAGCGAGTATCCAATTAAATCCCGTGCAACTCAGGGGGTTATCTCAATTAAAGTCAGCGAGCGTAATGGTAATGTGGTCGGCGCAATTCAGGTTGAGCCCACCGATCAGATTATGATGATTACCGATGCTGGCACATTGGTGCGTACCAGGGTTTCTGAAGTCAGCGTTGTTGGCCGGAATACTCAGGGTGTAACACTGATTCGTACCGCTGAGGATGAGAAAGTTGTCGGTTTGCAACGGGTTGCTGAACCTGAAGATGATGAAGATGGGCTGGCAGAAGAAGGGGAGGCGTTGGAAAACGACAATACCCATTCACCTGATGCTGGCAGCAGCGAGTCAGCTGATCCGGTTTAAGTGAAGACATTATTTTCACTCAATTAAGAAACAGGTACTTCGGTGCCTGTTTTTTTTTAAAAAAAGATTTTGATAAATATCGAAATATGCAACAGGTGATTCTTTGTGATCCTTGAACTCTGGTATATCCTGTCATTAATTACGTTGAATGATGTTCGTTGTTATCAGGTAGCCTTTTGAGATATCTTTCTTCTTTTCGTACATCACTGAAAATATCCCGTTATCTTTTCCGGGTGCTTGGCTTTATGCTGTGGGCATTAGGCGTCTTATTAACGGCTTTTTACCTGGTTAACATTTTTAATGAAGTAAAGTCTGATATCCGGCAAGAATACAATGCTAATTATGATTCCACACTCTCTTATGTGCGTCATACAGCAAGTGTTCTGCGGGATATTCAATATATGACAGAAAAGCATTTACTGAATTCTAATGAAAAAATTGCCATTCTCGATTTTCCGCATAATAACCCGGAGTTTTCTTATCATCCTTTGAATCAAAGTGCTGATTGCCATACCTTTCGCAAAAATACCCATAGTTATTTAAATTCGTTGAATAACCTGATCTTTTACTGGAAAGATAATCTTGCCGCTCCTCAGGGGTTGAATCAGGTTTTCTTGGTGGGAACGAAAAGTATGTGTATGGTGAATTTTTCTATTCGTAATACCACAACTGAACCTGATACGCTGAAAAAAATAGTCTATGAAAATTCACGCAGACTGATTAGCCTGAAAGATCAGGGTAAAGAACGAAATGTTTACTGGGTTACGCCTGGAGCAAGATCTGATAGCGGCCATCTCTATGTGTTGGCGCCGGTGTATGTCAATGGTCGGATGGTTGCAATGATAGGTATTGAACAGTTCATCAGATTAGATACTTTTATTCAAAGACAAGACCGTCCGATTTCAATAACCTTATTAAATCACAGTAATCAACCTGTTTTGCACTATCCGGCAAATGATGAGTACCAACTTCATTATGCCGATTATCAGCTGGAAGCACCTTATTTTGGCTATGATGATAATTTTACTGATTTATTGTTAAAACGCCGGCTAATGCCATCTTCATTCAGTATCATTTATGCGCTGCCACTGAAAAACATTTTCGAGGGTTTTAAACTACAGATTATTAGCAGTATTGTGCTTAATGTACTGTCTGCTTTTGTCATTATGATTTTGGTGTATCTGTTTGAGCGCAAGATGTTTGTTCCAGCTGAAGAAAATGCTATTCGTCTGGAGGAGCATGAACAGTTTAATCATAAAATTGTCGCTTCAGCCCCAGTTGGGATCAGTATATTGCGGGTAAGTGATGGCAGTAATATTCTGAGTAATGAGTTGGCGCATAATTATTTGAGAATGCTGACTCATGAAGACCGGGAGCGTATTATTCATATTATTTGTGACAGAACCAGCAGTTATGTTGATGTGGTAACCAGTAATCATCATCATTTGCAAATCAGTTTTGTCCATTCCCGCTACAGAAATGAAGAGGTGGCAATTTGTGTATTGGTTGATATCAGTGTCCGTGTACGGATGGAAAAATCATTACAAGAAATGGCATTAGCATCGGAACAGGCTAACTATTCTAAATCGATGTTTTTGGCCACGGTCAGCCACGAATTGAGAACGCCGCTTTACGGTATTATTGGCAATTTGGAGTTGTTACAAGCTCATTCATTGCCGGCTGAGTCTGTCCGTTTGTTATCAACAATGAGTAACTCTTCAGCTCTGTTGCTGAAAATTATCAGTGATATTCTCGATTTCTCAAAGATTGAATCTAAACAGCTCAAAATTGAATCTAGAGAATTTTCCTGTCAGGAAGTTATCTCACATGTTATTTCTAACTATCTGCCGTTAGTTGTGAAAAAGCCGTTGACCTTATATTGCTATATCGAACCGGATGTACCGGATTATATCCGCAATGATCCTGTTCGATTGCAACAGGTCATATCTAACTTGTTAAATAATGCGATCAAGTTCACCGATACCGGGTGTGTGATTATCCATGTGACAGTAGATAGTGATTATTTATATGTCAGAATCAAGGATACGGGAGTCGGCATTTCAGATAAGGCGTTGATTCAGTTGTTTGATCCGTTTTTTCAAATCATGCCAAATACGGAAAGCTCATCTCAAGGAACTGGTCTTGGCCTGGCGATTTGTGAAAAATTGATCAGCCTGATGGATGGTGATATTGAAGTGATTTCACAGCCACAGATAGGCAGTATGTTCTCTATCCGTTTACCTTTATACAACGCGAAATACAGGCCGAAAATTCAGTTAATGAATCAGTGTCAGCAAAAGCAAAAAGTTATCCTGGCTATACGTAATCTTTATCTTGAGGATTTTTTACAGCGTTTTCTGATTCATTATAATTTACATACTGTTTTATATAGTGGGGAGAATACCGATGGCAGTGAAATTATTATCAGCGATTTCCCTGATGCCGTGACTTCCCCTGCATATGCTTGTGTTGAGCTATCGACGGACTATATTGGCTCGCCGGAACAAATCAGAAAAAGCTATTGGCTGCATAATACTTACCATTTGCATGATTTACCCATTCTGATTGAGAGACTGATTTCACCCGGTAGCAACGAGGAAGTGTTGAATATCGTATCGCCTGTTTTACCGGCAAACACCCAGTTTAATATGATTATGGTTTTGGTGGTGGATGATCATCCTATCAACCGCCATTTATTGACTGACCAGTTGAAATCTATTGGTTTTCAGACAGCGATGGCGAATGATGGATTAGATGCGCTGGAATATTTGCAGAAATGGCGTGTTGATATCATTCTCACGGATGTCAATATGCCTAATATGGACGGTTATGCGTTGACAACGCATTTACGGAATGCAGAGTATGAGCTGCCGATTATTGGTATTACAGCAAATGCACTTGCAGAAGAAAAGCAACGCTGTATTGATGCAGGAATGAATGACTGTTTGTCTAAGCCTGTTTCCCTGATTACGCTTAGACAAATACTGAGTAAGGTCGGGAATATTGGCGCCTGAAATAATGCCCGGAACAAGTAACCGCCGCCGGGCATCAGAATGACTTTCATATTAAAATAACGGACGGTATTTACTGAGCATGAGCATCCGTATTAATAGCGACAGAAGCAAGATAATTGAGTAGCGCAATATCGTTATTGACTCCTAGCTTCACCATTGCTGATTTTTTCTGGCTGCTGATTGTTTTGACACTGCGATTGAGTTTTTTGGCAATGTCTGTTACTAGGAAGCCTTGGGCAAACAGGCGTATGACCTCGCTCTCTTTTTGTGATAATGGTTTATCGCCGTAGGGGGCTTTCGTCACTTTTTTCAATAGTTCGGAAACGCTCTCCGGCATAAATTTTTCCCCTTGTTTCAGGGCAGTCAGTACATCAGGTAAATCTGTTGGCGCTCCTTGTTTTAAGACTATTCCTTCAATATCAAGTTCAAGTACAGCACTTAAAATTGCTGGGTTATTGTTCATAGTCAGAACAATGATTGATAGCCTGGGATAATGGCGTTTGATGTATTTAATCAAATTGATGCCATCACCATAGGTGTCGCCAGGCATGGATAAATCAGTGATCAGAACGTTTGCTTTAATACAGGACAGATTGTTGATCAATGTAGTCGAGTCTTCAGACTCGGCTACAACGTTGATCCAATCAAGCCGTTCAAGTGATTTGCGGATGCCAAACAGAACAATTGGATGGTCATCAGCAATAATGACGTTAAGGTTATTCATCTTATTAGTTACCCTGCTGCAATAGCTGTTTGACGATGGCGTCGATGTGGCTAATGCTATTTTTAATCTCTATTTTGTTACTGTCTGTTATGCGTTGTTCCAGTGTTTCGCAAGAAAGTTTGAGGAATTCCAGGTCTAACATAGCAAAGACGCCTTTCAGGCGGTGTGCTGTTTGCGAAAGTGATACCAAATCATATTGCTCTATATCAGTATACAGTTTATTAATATCTATCGGTACTGTCTCGATAAATAATTGTCGGTAATCGCTATTAGCCAACTGTTTTTGATAACTATTTATAACATTGTCAAAATCGTAATCAGGGTTTTTATCGTTAAATACTGACATTTCTAAATCGACATCCAATTCGTTAAAACTGAAGCTTCTCTCAATTAATAACGAAATGGCATTGATAACAGCTTCGCTTAGATTGTAATTACACCGAATATAGTCAGGTTTTATCTGCTCAAAGCCAGCCAGATTATCAACCAATAATATAGTTGATTTTGCCGAGCTATACGGTTTATCGGTCAATATGATATCGTATTCTCTACTCATATTTTCTTTCTTTTTATCAAAGTAAGCCGCGCCATAATGATTCAGGTGATTCTGTGTAATCTGACAGATTTCAGTATTACTGATATCCAGCAAAGCGGTAATGTCTTCCAGTAGTTGTGGGCATTGGTCTTGGCCGATTACCAAAGGTAGACTGATAGTGTAATGTGTACCAAGGTTGGGTTTGCTGTTTATAGTAAAATGACCATTTAATTTTCTACATAATTGGTTACATAGATAGAAGGTCATTCCTGAATTAGATTGATATTTATCACTGGTTGTTTTGATTAAAAATGGGTAATTCAAGTTGGTCAATTCTTTTGAATTAAGTCCGGAACCTGTATCTATTACTTCTATCTGGATATGATCTTTGTATTCCTGAGAATAGTTAACTATGAGTGATATTTTTCCATAAGGTGTGATCGTGATTGAATAATTAACCAATATCAGGACCATTTTACGGATGATTAATCCATCGCCAATAAATAATGACTCAGGATTAATATTACAATGATAATAATAATTCAATCCCTTATTATTCATCTTTGGAAATACTTCTTTAAGAATATCTTCTAATGTGGATGACAATGAAAACGACTCATTTTTTGCTTGCCAGTCACCTGATTCTAATTCATTGAGTAATGAGATATTCTCGACCCAATCGGATATATATGTGGATTTAGCTAATAAATTGTCAACGATACGATCACTACTTTCTTCTATGAGCATTTGCTTCAGCTGGCAAGCGATGTTATTTAATTCCTTTATTGGTTGTTTTAACTCAGAACGAATGTTAGTCAGCATAAAACGCCGGGCTTGTACGCTCTTATCGTGTTCCAGATGAGCAAGTTGTAACCGTCTGTTAATTAATGCCTCTTGGTCTTTATCTTGGAGTAAAAACAGATAAGTCTCTGGCAATAGGTGGATATTGTACACTTTAATTTCATAGACTGCATCGTCAATGGATGTCTGAATGACGCCATGATGCTGTTTTGCCATCATTTTGATTTTGTTTAAATCGATATCAGGCAACAGATGATCGGCAATATTATTGCTCATTATTGTCTGATTTATTGAGAAATCATAAATCAGTAAGCCAATTGGGATGTTGGAGATAATCTCGTGACTTAACGTATCTTTGATTTGCAGCTCGTGATTCATAAGTGCATTTGGGGCAATATATTTTCTGCGAATATAAATAAGCCCCCCCAAGGACAGGATAATAAAGATTGAATCAGCCAGTAATAGCCAGATGTTTCTGTATAATAAATCGATCAGTAAATCTTTGAGTGATATCCGATACAGTAGTTTGTATTGCGTACCATTGAGCGGTTGAGAAAATTCGAGCCAGAAGCCATTCTGTGAGATATTCACTTTATTAGTTTCCTGGAAATTTTTTGTATCGTCAGATAATAAGCTGAAGCTTTTTGCCGCCATATCCATAGGAAGAAGATGACAAATAGGCAGATCAAAAGCGATAACAGTTGCCAATTGCCCGGGTGAATTGAACGTTGCCCGGTAAGTATAGAAATAGATATTCTCGCCGCTGAGCTTGCGGATTGATGAAATATTTTCTCGTTCATCTAACGCGGTGGATTGCATCAGCATTTCTGCACGTTTCGATTCGGCAGTCAGTGTGAGATAACTTTCTTTGAATTTTAATTCTGGTTTAAGAATAGAATAAGTTGTTATCAGAAACAGACTGTTATCTTTACCATTCAGATAGTACATCGAATTGTATTCATTGCGGGCACCCCATAGAATCTCCATATAACTGGAAAGGCGTTGCGTCAACTCAGCGCTTGCAACGCTATGGTGACCAAAGATAATTGTATCGACAGTTTGATAACGACTCTCAAGCCAGTAAACATCAGGCCGTAGCTTCATTGTTGAAACGGGCGCCTGCGGTTTAAAAGATGAGATATTGGCTTGTTCAAAGATAGCATTAGCGTGGTAACGATAATCTTCTATCTGTAATACTATTTTGGTTGAAACGCTATTCAGCGCATACTTTTTTCCCATCAGCCAGGCGTTGAAGTAGTTATAGCTGTATAAAAACAGCGAAACAAAAAGCAGAACAATGAACAGGCCATAGTAACGGTTTATGGTTGATGAATTAATAGATGATTGTTTGTTATACATTCGTTGAGTAAAAGCCTTGATAATTGCTTGGCTGTGCTAGCGAGCTCGTTAAGTTGGTGAATCTGATGATCCGATGTATTTATGTTAATTCTAGCAGGATCGGGGCAGGGAATGATATTGTCGATTGAGGATTGAGCAAACAGTAAAAAAATAACAGAATTTTGGTGATAAAGACTAGACATATTATCGTGCTATAGAGCATAATCCTGCGCCATGGAAGGATGGCCGAGCGGTCGAAGGCAGCGGTCTTGAAAACCGCCGATGGGAAACCATCCTAGAGTTCGAATCTCTATCCTTCCGCCAAATACTAACCCCGTGCATATTGTGCATGGGGTTTTTTCATTGTGGTGTCCACGATTTATTGATAAGAATGACATGCAACAACAACGTCAGCTGGGACAGATTCTTATTCAATAAAACCGTGGAAATAGACCGTGGAAAGAGTAAGAAACTAAGCTTTTTGAATCAGCATAGCGACCGCAGCCCCTAACATAATAACCGATGCGCCCCTATACATAAGCTGTTGCGCACGCTGGCTTGATAACAGATGCCGAATACTGAGGGCGCCGAAGATAAATACCGCTCCCACGGCGAGTAAGACAAAAATAGTCAATGGTACCAACATGAAACCCCAGATTTGCAACGAGATAGATTCCATGTTAATGACCAAAGGTAACAGTGCAAGATAGAAGGCGATAGTTTTAGGGTTGCCTAACGTTATGGTTAGACCAGATAACCATGCCGCAGCCAGTTCTTTTTTATTTGTTGATTGGCCTTCAGCAATGGGTTGATGATCTGCAAACCAGAATTGCCATGCCAAATAACTCAAATATAATGAAGCGCCCCATTTCACAACTGCAAATAAGGTATCAAAGTGGTTGGCAATAATGGACAAACCAAATACAGCAAAAGACAAATAAGTTAGATCGCCAATAACCAGACCAAACAACATACTAAATGCAGTTAACGCGCCACCATTCACGCTTCTGGCAACCACGGCAGCCATACCAGGGCCTGGTATCGCGGCCGCAACAGCAAGTGCCGCTGTATAAGTGAGTATTTGTGACACTTCTAGCATATAGTTCCTCTCAAAAATAACACATCGAAATAATGAAACTCAGATAATGTCACTTGCGTATGCAAGTGACAGTTTTATCTGAAATAGTTAAGGCATTTTTGTTAGTTGTCGAATGACTTCCCGGGAAAATACCATATCCTGGACTGCCAAACCGACGGATTGGAATACAGTTACACCTTGCCCGGACAAACTGGCATGATATTGAGAAACGGTACCAATTTCTATCCCAATCGCTGATTCGCTGAGAATGCCTTTCTCCCGTGCTTTAATGACAGATTGCGAGGCAGCTAATACTGATTCGTTGGAATCAGTAAACAGGGTGGTATTGCTATACACATCTTCGTTCAGTTCCTGGAACCCCAATGCCGAAGCGCCAATGGCGTTGACATGGCATTTAGCCGGTAACTCTTTTCTACTGATTATAGGCTCTCGTGATGCTGTGGTTGTGCAAATAATGTCACTATTGAGCACCGCCTCAGCCGGAGAGGCTTTGATCGAAATAGCAAGATTGAGAGTTTTATCACACCATGTGGCAAACTCACGGCATCTTTCCTCACTGCGACCCCATAGCGTGACCTCCTTAATCGGACGAACGTATAGCATGGCTTGCAAATGTGCTCTGGCCTGTAGGCCAGTGCCAAGTATCGCCAACCGGCTGGCATCTTTTGCAGCGAGAAGATGGGTTGCATAAGCAGAAGCGGCTGCGGTACGAATTTCGGTGATAGCTCCGGCATCCACTACAGCCATACCTGAAACACCTGGCTCGTCGTAAACCAGCACACTGCCAACGTGTGAAGGCTTATTTCCATTACTTTGAAACCTCACTACCACCGACTTTAACCCAAATCCTTGATATGGCCCTTCCTTTATATAAATTGGCATAGTGCCCATTAAGCTGCCGTCTTCGCCTTTCACGATATTGCGTAAAGGTTGCTCTACTTTCCTTTCCGATTGCAATTTAAAGGCTATTTCACTTAGCTTAATACTAAGTTCTATCGTCAAATAACGTACAACGGCTTCTTTATCGACATAAAGCATATATGATGCCTTTCAATATCAGTGATCAGTTAGAGGTCGCCCAGCTTGAAATTATCATCAATTTCAGTTCCGGCAATACTATTGAGAATGGTAGACATATTCTTTTGAGAAACACCTAACACAACATCCAACATATTCTCTTTACTGAAACCACGGCTTAAGAACAGATCAATGGCACTTCTTTTCAATTGTCCCCGGCAGTAAATAACTTCTACAGTGAATTCACGCAGTGCTAATAATCGTGGGGAGAGATCATCGGTTTTTTCAATTAATGCTTTAACTGTTTTTTTATCCACACCATTATGAACGGCAATAAAAGCATGTGCCTGAACGGTATAATCACAATTATTTTCTATTCCAGTTGTAATCCACACTACCGCTTTTTCTTCTTCATTCAGTGAGCTATCAATAAATAGGTCATGTGCGCGTTGATAAGCGGCTAATAGTGAAGGAGATTCTGACATATAACCACTTTGGTTAGGTACCCAGCCAAAATCATCAATGGAACTCTGAAGTAATTTCTTGCTCTTTTCAGGTGTGGTAGTAATTGAGTGTAAAGTAAGTAAAGACATAATAACCTCCGTATATCGAAATTTTAAATAGATCTATATAGTTGCATATTTCAGAGCGATGTTGGCTCTTATGCAGACGTAAATACTGACCAAAGCATTTTAATTGGTCGAATATGAGAAATAAATTTTAGTTTGTGTAATTTTGCTGCCACTTCTGTCGTTAGTGCGGCATCTACCTCTGAATTGGCGACCGCTTTCGCGGCTGAACTGGTTGAATCTTTAAAAATAATATCTGCTATTTTCAGGTTATCAGGCAACAATTCTGGGATTAACGCCTTTGGTGCCGGATGGGTTGCAATGACGATGTTAGCTTTAGCCAATTCGTCACGAATAGCTATCCCATAATTCGGTGTGTAATTTAAAAATGCGGCTGACAAATTAAATCTATTGTCCATATAAAACTCACTAATGTTATA
Organism: Photorhabdus viridis; assembly: GCF_040256935.1. Taxonomy (NCBI): domain Bacteria; kingdom Pseudomonadati; phylum Pseudomonadota; class Gammaproteobacteria; order Enterobacterales; family Morganellaceae; genus Photorhabdus; species Photorhabdus viridis. Next base: position 43,401 of record NZ_JBEJZY010000030.1, on the reverse strand, counting down.
ATAAGCATTGGCTACCACCAATGCCTGGCAGTTTTTCAAAATAATCTGACTGCTAGCTTCTTCGTAAGTATTACATAGAACAATCTGATAACTTTTGGCTATTTTATTCTCAATTGCAAACTCACCAAAACGGATAGCGGATTGCTCACTACTTGTACCTGACGGCCCTAAAGTCGCTATATTTAAAACATCAAATGCATCTTTGTCGAAACTAAAAAAAACACATTCCATGGTATCTCCTGGACTTACACTAATAAACCGGACTTAACCAATGTGAAAACTCACCGATTCTGCCTCTCACTATTTCTTGATAATCTTTAGTGATAATGTTGGCTATAGAATCTTCTTTTTGAATATAGGATATATTATCTATTTGCGAAACAATTGATATTTCAATGCCGGTACCTGTTAAGAAACAGGCATCTGCTTCATAGAGATCCTTTTGTTGAATTTCTGACTCAATACAGGAAATATTGTGGAATTTACAAATATCGAAAACAGATTGTCTGGTTATACCATTAAGAATGCCAGAGTCAAGCGATGGTGTAATAACACAATTATCTTTCACAATAAAAACATTGGAGGTACTTGCTTCTGCACACATGCCTTGTTCATTCAGCATAATCGCGTCATCAAATCCATGTTCTTTGGCATCTTCGTAAGCAAGTGCAGAATTAACATAGGTGCCGGTAATTTTTGCAGAAGAGGGAATTGCTGCATTTGATACACGTCGCCATTTTGAAATAAGACACTTAGACGCTGTTTTTTTAGCATAAGCGCCCATAGGTAACATATTAATACAGAGGGTTGAGTCTACACCACTTAACTTAACGCCAAATTTCTCACCAGGCATTAATGATTTTTTAAGCGCTAATGGTCTTATATAAATATCTTGTTTAAATCCGTTTTTAATAATAATATTTTTGGTAATATCGGTCAATTCATGACTAGTATAAGGTAATTCAATTTTCAGTGTTTTTGCCGATTGAATTAACCGCTCATAATGTTCATGTACTCTAAATAAATTGAGCTGGTTATTATCCTGATCCCAATAAGCGCGTATCCCTTCGAATATACCAGTGCCATAATTTAAAGCTTGGGTACTTGCAAGAAAGGTTGCGCTGCTAAAGTTGATATATTCTCCGTCCAGAAATACGATCCAATCTTTATGAACCGGACTAACGATATTGGTTGTCATTTAGCGGCCCTCTTTTTCATGATTTCTAAAGCTGAATTTCGCTCAATATTGTTGCTATCATCTCTCAGGTCATGGATCCGTGCGGCTTTCCAGCTGACCATTGCCGCTGTGCCAATCAACCCGCCGACATCGCCTACATGTACATTGACCTTCATATTGAACTTGGATTCCATTTTTTCTTTTATTTTACTAATGAGTGAAGCATCATGTAATTCATCACTTGGCTCTAATGTTATTCTCAGTTCATCTGTACCAGATATATTGTTGATTTCGATAAAGTATTCAAAACAATATTCAAGCTCTTCGAATACTGCGTTTTCAATATCAAAAGCGTACACATTGGCATTGTTCAACACTAATACATCTTTTACTCTGCCGATAGGCTCTATTTCCCAGCGATCTAAGCCAATTGCTTTGCATCGAACCATATCCCCGGTCCTATATCGAATCAGTGGCTTATTCCCTTTATATAAATGTGTAATTACTAATTCGCCGGCAACGTGGTTATCATCAACATTTAACTTTTGATGAGTAAAAGGACAAATCAGCTCATAGTAATTATTGAATGGAATAGTAATAAGCTTATTAGTATCATTACAAGCCGCTAAAATAGAGGTTTCTTGCGATGCATACATGCAGTTGTAAATTTTAGCTCCCCAGTTGCGGGATAAATTTCTTAATCTGTTTGGTGTAATAAGTTCGCCAAGCACTAAAATGATTTCGATACCTAATTTCTGTGGATTACATCCATTGTCCCGGCAATATTTTAGCAACTCAGCAGCGACCGCAGGGGTACAAACTAAAGCAGTTATTTTGAGATCTTGTATCAGCCTCAGCACTCTGTGCATACCGACAACAGGTGAACGAGGCCACATTTTGATGACGGTATGCCCTAAGCTGCGAAATACATCTTCAAATGTATCGCCGGTGGAGTGCAATTCTGTTGGACCCATAACGCCAATAATATGTTGTTTACCTTCCTGATTAAAAATAGACTCATATTGCAGTGTCAGAAAACTATTATTCACCAAAGAATCTATTTCATTACGGGGACAAGGTGTTGAAGGCCCGGTGGTACCTGTTGTTTCATAATATATCCAGGCGTTACTCAGGCTATCAGAAGATATTGTGTTCCCTGCTTTACTTAAATCTGACTTTGTTGTAAAGGGAAGTTTTTCAATGAGTGAAGATAGGTTATCATCATTCGAATTTATTGCATTCAGACGCTCATTATAGAAAGATGATCCATCTTTTACATAATTGATGATTTCTTTCAATTTTTTATATTGTATTTCTTCCAGTGCAGATATATCTATCTTGCCAGACATATATTGTTTTAATTCAGTCAGGTATTTCAGCCCTGACTCATGAAGATCGCTTCTAAAAATAGAATACATAATGTGTTACCTGTAAAGTGGTAAGTTGCCAGTGAGTTTATTGATATCTTTCTTTGGTCCAACTATGCCAATTCCAGATAACTTTAATTCATCCGAATGTTCAGCAGATAATTTCCCTTCGTATTCCTCATATGTTCTGCATGATTGAGCCAGGCAGGAAAAAGGGCTCAACTTAAAATTATCGTCAGACTTTAATTTATGATGAATAGCATCCAGGACATCATGGCTTGCTTTCAAAATAGGCAGAGGCGTTTTAACAACACCGGGATAACAAATGCTGTCTTTACTAAAAACATCGTGCCCGACGATTCCGTTAATAGTTTTACCGATTGAAACACTAATGACACTTAAGGCATTCATTGCCAAACCGAGTGGTAGGCTATCCGCAATAACGACTACGCTTTTATGCAGACTTTCGTCAAACTCCATACTACTTTCCTATTAACTGAGTAAAATTGATAAATTTATTTTTGTCGATAATAATATCCGAAACGGTCCATGTACTGATTTCTTTCCATAGCACCACGCCTTTTACATGATCCGGATGATTTATATATATATTCAGGTCTTCATAGCTTTCAAAGTAACCAATTAAACTAAAATCAACTGATTGCTTTCTATCTACCGTACTGCGACCACAAAACCATCCTTTAATTTCACTTATCTCATTTATATGATTTAAAGTCACTTTCTCTGCTAATATAGCCTTTTCACTATCCCAGCTTATTCCATCCTTGAAGGTAAAAAAAACTTGATGTGCAATTAAGTTATTTTTGCCCGGCATAATTTACCTCATAATTAATAATTTGAGTTATAATAACATGTAGAAATGATCTAATTTATACCTAATCCTAGCGCATACCTGATTTAGTTTTTTTGATTTGCGTCTAATTTAAATATCATATTGAATTTATAGTAGTCAACTATTTCCGGATGGTAATAAATTAAAGCTAAGTGGAAAAATTGCTGTCAGACAATAAGGCTGCTTTATGACCAGCAGCTCTCTTCTGATAGGTGACAAATTGTAATAAAGCATTTCTTTGTTATTTTTGATTTGTCAGAAGTGATGCATTTTTGATACTGAGGATATGCGGCAGTAGCCTTGCCAGGGTGCCTTGAGATAGTTGTATGTTGTTGAATAGGCCACTAATAATAGGGTTTTGGCGGTGTTTTTACATAATTTATTATTTATGCTTGATTATTTGCATCAGATTGTCATATACTGCGCTCGCTTTCAGGGGCTACTCTGAAATACGCCGGCTTAGCTCAGTTGGTAGAGCAACTGACTTGTAATCAGTAGGTCACCAGTTCGACTCCGGTAGCCGGCACCAAATCAAATGAGAAGCCGCCATCTTTATAGAAGATGGCGGCTTTTTTTATACCTGTCGTTCAGAAATACTGTTTATATATCCAGAAGAATTCGCTGTTTTTCGTTACAATTTCTTATTAAAACGAATATTAAATTTAAGGTATAGATACCTGCATAAAATTAACAGTTCATCAGATTGAAACAGATAAACCCGAAATAAAATAAATACAAACTTTCAGGTGATACGGGTTTATTTATGCTTGTCAAAGTTAACAGAGAAAAATATTAGTGTTTGTGATGTCAGTCTTTCAGACGTAAGAAAATGTTTGCTATGGCGTGTATTTATCTATTAGTCTGATGAGCGTCGGGGAAAAGAGAGATGAGACATGGCAGAGATAGTGGAAGATATTGATATAGTAAAAACGTATTAGATAAAAATAGCTTTAGACTAGAAAAATATTTTCTGCAAACTATCTATTGAATAGTATGAGTTGAAAAACTCGTTGGTCAAAGAAGGATATATCTGACGGCGTTAAAACTTTTCGCATGGATATTTACCCGATAATTGGTAATTTTCTGTTGGCAACATTAGCTCTATTTATGCTTTAAATACTTTGTTTAATTTATCTAAGATATTTGAAACACTGTTGGTTAAATCCCGTATTTACGCTGGTTTGTTGTTTATTACCATACCAATGGTATGGTTTCTGTATCCTTGCTTTCGGTGTGAAAACCCGCATTTCACGACCGATTTTAAAGCCGATCCAGAATGTTTTTTACGCTCTAATATCTATGAGATAGAAAATATGTGCTATTTTTTATTTAATGTATTTTTTTATCTTATAATAAGAGAGGCTGGTATGTTGTTTGAAAACTTTCGAGAATCAATAAAGAGAGTTTGTGTTTTTTTAGGTTCTGATTGTTTTCAAAGAAGGTATATTAGAGGGTTAAAAGAAGCTTATAAAGTTAAATAAGGAATGTTTAGATGAGGAAGAGAAACACCTTGTAGCCATCTGGTTTAACAACGATGTTATGAGTTTACCTCTAAAATTAAGCCTGATTAGAATAGAGGATGTTTAGTGTTTTCATTTAATAGATTCAGTAAGAAGATGTATTTAAACGATGTAGTTAAGCAACAAAGAAACACAGAAATAGAGAATGAGAAATTTGTTATAATACCGAATGCATGGATGCATGAGACCATACCGAAAATAATTTTTACTACTATTTGTTACTAAAAGTTAAAAGGTCAAAATGTATGCGCAATATTCAACAAGTTTTAGAGCGTTGGGGCGGTTGGGTTGATGATGCCACAGGTGTCAATTGGCCGCCAATCGCTGCTGGATTTAAAGGTCTGATTACGTCAACTCGTCCATTGCGTCCTTCCTGCTGTGATAACGACGGCTTGATAATTGATTCTTGTATAGCAAAGCTACAGACGGTAGATAAGTCTGAAGAAATTGAAGTTTTATTTATGTACTATTCTTTAGGGCTTTCCAAACGGTGCATAGCGCGTTTACTTGAAGTATCGGATATTGAAGTGCGTTCCCGGTTACAAAAGGGAGAAAGTTTTGTACAGGGATGTCTGGCTATGCTCGATATTAAGTTAGAAATGGATGATGAAATCCGAGAGCACAAAAAGCTTACGCGTACGCAAAAAGCTATGGTAGTGTACTAATCAGTTAAAGTTGCGAATAAGCGCTAAAGCTAATAAGCCCCGATATTCTTATCGGGGCTTATTTCATTCGGTTTTTGCAGCATCTGCTATTACGTACCGATAGAAGTGAAAATTTAAATAATAATTGTAGAGGTCGCATTTTGTGGTTCTGTCGCATTAGCGGAACTTGCCTGATGTTCCGCTAATGCGACAGAACCAGCTAAAGTAATTACTCATAAAAATTATAACATAAAAATCAATCAATGTAATTGATAAGGAAAAATGTAACTGATTATGGGAAATAACGTTCCGATAAAATAAATGACGATTCTATTTTGATGGGATTTTATTATGAAATTAATTGTTGATAGTGAATTGAAATTAAGAAATAAACGTTCGGCACTAATTTTGGCTGGTACTTCAGAAATAGGAGAGGCGGTAATTAATGATCTAATTAAGCAAGATTATGATATTATATTTACTTGGTGGAAAGGAGATGAAAAAGTAAAAAATATAGAAGAAAAATATGGTGCTCGCGTAAAATCAGTACAACTTAATTTAATGAACGAAGAACGAGTCATTGAATTCTGTCAACTTATTGAGAGCGAAAAAATTAATGTAACAATTTATTGTGCAGGGATTAACCCAGCTAAACTGTGTGATGATTTAGATCCAGATACTATAAAAAACATCACCTGGATAAATTTTATTTCTGCTACACTTATTTTTAATGTCATTGCTAAAAACATGAAATTATACAAAGAATCAGAAGCAAAATTTATTTATATTAGTTCCGTGGCTGCTCACAAGATAAACATTGGTAATAGTGTTTATGGAGCAACAAAAATGGCTATGGAGCGATATATGTCTAATATAGCATTAGAGTTTGCAAGATTTAACATACGAACTTTATGCCTTAGCCCCGGTTATATAAAAACACATATGTTAAAAGAATATTGTGATAAAAAAGGTATCACTTTACGTGACATTGAAAAAAACATCCCCACTCGTCAACTACTTTTACCACAAGACATTGTTAATACTATAAACTCTTTTATTAATAACCAAATAACTACTACAGGTATCACGTTAACATTAGGAAACGGTGAGAGGTTAATCTAATATGTATATTTCTGTGATAGAAAAAATATTCAAAGACGTTATGTACATTAGTGAAGATACAAAAATAGATGTAAATAAGTCATTGTTCTTAGATTATGATATGACATCTATCGATTTTATTGATTTTTCTTTTGAGTTGAAGAAAAATCTTAATATTGATATTACCCCTGATACCTTATGGCCTATAAATAAAATGGCTACACTGGAAGAAAACTATTCATTTAAAGATAAAAAATGGACATCCGAAGGGATTTCCCATCTAAACAGACAACTAAAATTTTCCGATAAATCTGTAATTAATGATTTTGAAGTAGAGTTTAAAGAATTATACAAATACTTCACTATTTATTATATAAATAAAAAATTAGTTCATTCTCTACAAAACTCGGAATAAAATATGAGAAGATCATATATTAAAAATTATGGTGTTTATCATCAGTATGCTAAAAGTAGTGCAGATTTACTTTCATTAATGATCTACAAATCTAAAACGGCTAGAAATTTTCCATTAGTAAATATTTATTCTGAATCTAAAATTTCTATCAGTGATCTTACATTGATTAAACGAGAAGATCGGGCTGTATTAAATACTATATCTAAATTATCAATCAATGCATTAGCTGATCTGGGAAAAAAAACCAATCTTAAATTTTTATCAAAAGCAAGACTTTATTCAGCTTGTGATAGTGAAGAACATAATTTGAATACGTTGAAAGAGGTTGTTCATAAGGGAGCTGATGATTTTTGGAAAAATCTATCTTATTTTAATAAGTTAGATAACCCATTGGAAATGCTTCGCTTATTGCCGACTAACCCTCTTTATCATATTTCCAAGATACTCTCTAACCATGAAGAGGGAATTCCTTTGCGTTCTGCATCATTAAGTGGCATGAGTGCTTTAAAAATGGCCAAAGAAGACATTATTCATAATGATGTTAAGCAAGGAGCATTAATTATAAATAGCGCAAATATGTTAAGTTCTGATATCTTAACCGTATTTGGTAAATTTGGTGAAATTCGTGAAAATGCGTCAATGAACTCAGGTATTATTCCTAGCTGGGGTAGTGTTATTCTCCATTTGGATCATGATCCGCATGAAGCACTAGCTGAAATAATTTCCATTATTATTCATTATGCCCCGAAAGTAAAATACACACATGAAGATTGGAAAAATATTTTTGTCGAACAAAAAAAGAAATACGGTACTCCAGATATAATAATCAGTTATGATAATGGGATTTTAGAACAAAAAGAAGCTGAATATAATTCAATAGAAAAGATATTTCCAGATGCAAAAATTATGAATTACAAATTAATTACAGGTTATACCGGTAGGCTAAACAATATCCTTGATATTCTATGTTGCCTGAATGACCCGGAAATTCCTAATGGTTGCAGATTATTGTTAAATGGCACAGGAATAAATTACGGTTTGGGATGTGTTTTTTTAACTAAAAAGTGACGTGAAAATGGATAAAAATCTACCTTACGACCCGTTGTGTATTAGTTTATATAGTGCAATCACTCCACTCGGTAATAAATTGGAAGATATATATTTTAATTTGAAAAATAATATCAGTGGAGTTAAGCCTATTAAAAAATTTGACCATCACTCTCTGAGTTCATCTTATGCTGGCATACCCGATGAAGGGAATGAATTACTTCAGTGGCCAAAGAAAAAACATTTCCGTAATGGTGAGCTTTTCTATGCAGAAAAAGCAGCTATTGAACTTTCCCGTCAGATAAGGTTAACGGATTATTATTCATCCAATGAAATAGGTTGTATAATTGGCACAGATGAACCTGCTATGGATATAGAGCAGTGTATTGAATTTACTAAAAAACTACCATTGAATGCCACTAGAGAAAATCGTATCAAAGCATCAATTGAACATTTTAAGGTCAGAGAATTATTCGACCTAGACTGCGGTGCCATTCTTAAATCTATTCATAATATTATTCCGTACACTGGCACCAGTTTTGCTCATCTTGGACTTTGTTCAGCCTCAACGCAAAGTATCGGATTGGCTATGCGTGCTATCCAGAGAGGCCAGATAAAGGCGGCTATCACAGGAGGGGTTTCTGCTAAGGTTACCCCATTAAATGTGGCACGCTTAGAAGGGATGGGGGTCATTACGACTGATAATCGTTATACGGGTTCACAACTATCACGTCCCTTTGATCGCAATCGTAGTGGCTTTGTATTAGCAGAAGGTGCAGTTTTATTTGTTATTGAAAAAGAATCAGCCGTTCGAGCACGCCAAGGAATACCACTGGTGTGGTTACTGGGATATGGCAGTTCCTTGTGCGCTGAAAATATAGTGGCACCACACCATGATGAACTAGAAATGAGGCTTTCGATGGAAAGGGCACTGAAAGATGCGAAGATTGCTAAGAGTCATATCGATTTTGTTAGTGCTCATGGTACATCAACGGTACAAAATGATCTTCATGAATCCCGGGCTATTTCCAGAGTATTTGGTGAATATCAACCGGCAATTATTGCAACCAAATCAAATCATGGTCATCTGATCGCGACAGCTGGTGCTATGGAAATACTTACAGTTATTGTGGCATTTCAGCATAATTTCCTACCCGGTATTTTAAACCTTGATGAACCAGATCCCCAATTGCCGGAACATATCTCGCTAGTTAGACAACATACTTATATGCCTTTGCATTATGCGATAAAAAATTCATTTGGTATGGGTGGTAGTGCAGCCAGCTTAGTACTCGGCAATCCTAACATTATTGAGAATAATTGATATGTTAACTATCGTATCTTTATTACAGAACAATTGGCGCGTTAAAGTTAAAAATCAAAGTTATAATGGTACCGATTTTACGGCAATGGTTCAAAGTGGTATCACACAGATCCTCACTCACTCTGCTCATTATAAGACTAATCGAAAAGCGCTATTCGTTTTTCTAATCAGAAATAATTTAGAAGGAATGCTCTATTATTTTCTTGCTTCTGCACTTAAACTAAAAGCGATGATTGTGAATATTCGTGATATCACCACAGTCCAAATGTTGGTAAAAGAGGATAATATTGCTGCTTACGTGATGAATCTAGCATGTCAAGCAAGAATCCCTATAAATAAGAAGATTGTCCTTACTTCTCATTGTGCTGGTTCAAATTATATCAGATCTACAGACGATTTTACTCCGTTTCCATATGCCTATTTTTATTTTATGACTTCTGGGACAACCGGTAAGCCCAAGCTGATGCAATACAAGGAAATTAGACTTACCGCGAATGCTGAAAAAGTCCGGTGTTATCTGAAGATAACTTCTGACAATAATACCCTGTGTATTTTCCCTGTACAGTATATGTATGGGCTATCTACTATGTTAAGCACGCTAATTTCAGAAGGAGGATTAATATTCGAACACTATCGATTAAACAGTATTAATGAAATAATTCATTTTTATTCTATCAATACCCTGCCCTTGATTGGTGATTTTATGCTTCCACTAAGTAAAGTACTAACTGAAAGCCGTACACGGTTAGCAACCATTCTAAATGCATCAGATTGTTTACTCACCTTTCAAGCGACACAAATAATGAATTGTTGTGATGTATTATGGAACAATTTTGGTCAGACTGAATCTGGCCCTCGTTTATTTTGCCATAAATTTGAAACAACTAGCGATATCGAAAAAAGAAGCCGTAATAGCGTGGTGGCTCCAGGTTTTGTTATATCTGACAAAATTCAAATTCAATTGAAAAAAAATACTGATTTTACAACTGGCTTTAGTCAAATGCACTATCAAACACCATATTCTGCCGATGGATATGTCGATAGTAACCTGACTCTCTTACATAGTGATGGCTGGTTTAACTCTGGTGATCTCTTCGAAAAAGATAGTGACGATTGTTATTATTGGATTTCACGTACTGTGAACGAGTTTAAAATTAATGGAAAATTTTTCCCTGAAAAAGAAATATCTAATCAAATTATGCAGGAACTGGGTTATGTCCGTCATTACTTTAGCAAAAACTCTGAAGGTTTCATTGAGATAAATATTGAATCAACTGTAGGAAAAGAAACGGTGAGTAATATAAAAAATTTGCTATTACAGTCTTGGTACCGTTACGACTTTATAGTAAATACTATCCCCCTTATTCCTACAACTAATACAGGTAAAATAAAATTCATATCATCGGGGGTAAAATGATAAGGATTTTTATTAATTTAAAATCAAATCTGTTTCTTTGCTTATTTTCATATACTGAAAATACTTTACTAAATGAAAAAAAACATCACTCTATAAAGTTACCTTCTTTTATGAGCCAAGCCAGTAATGCTATACGCCAACGAGAATTTGCTAAGCAATATAGCTTGATCTTATTAAAAAAACTTTTTAGTACTGATTATGCTTCTGTTAATAGCTATTGCAGTGTCAGTCATGGTAAGCAGCTTACCGCACTGCTCTTAAGTCATATACCGGAAGTTTGCTATATTGGTGTTGATATTGAGTATCTTTATTATCATAGAAAAGTACGCCATTTTATGATTGATTATCTACGAAAATATGAGAGTTATTTAGACCAAAATACAGATAAAATTTACTTATCAACAGTTGTTTTTTGCTGTATGGAGAGTATCTATAAAGCATTATTTTCTTTTCAGCCATTTACCTTTAATATTGATGATTATGTGCTGGAAAAATTAGATGATCAACTGTGCACGTTTATTTATGTTGGGAATGAAATTAAGTTTAAAATTCCAAAAATACACTGTACTTATTACGAAATTGATGGTTCAATAATTGCGGTTACGTTAATGAATGACTCTCTTGTTTCTGTCTTAGATGATAGTAATTCGTTAGTGTAACAATAGTATCTACATAAGCCCCTTAATGTTTTTGAAAAATTATTTATTTTAATATATTGAAATATAAAAGTATTTAAATTAAAAATAAATTAAATATGCATCATGTGGTAAGTCATTTTTATAGGTAAAACCTAATTTCAATCACATAGACAATCATCATAATAATTCATTAGATTAGGTGATTTTATTTTCTATTCATACACTATAAGGACATGAATAATGAAAGATTTATTTGTTGATTTAACTCCTGAGCAATACGAAAATTTTGCAATTGTAGGAACTTCAATATGGAACTCCTATCTTAGAAAACGCCTTCTTGAAGAGATGGCAACTATCACCTCAGAAAAAAGTAGTTTATTGGATGTGGGCATGGGGACAGGCCATATGCTTTTTAATTTATTAGATGCTCCAGAACTTAACCATTACCACTTAAACGGAATTGATCTTGATTTACGTATGGTTACTTTTTGCAGGGAAAAAATAAAAAAACACGCAGTACAATCGAAAATAACCGTGTATGAAGGTAGTGCCAGTGCATTACCATTTAATGAGCAGATATTCTCATTAATTTATGGAAGGTCAATTATTCATCATTGGTCAGAACCCCAAAAAGGTTTACAGGAAATATGTCGTGTATTGGATAAAGGTGGGATTGCCATTATTCATGAACCATTGGCTGATGCAGATGAAAAATCCATTAAGTTATTTAACGAAGAACGAGAAAAATGTGGTGTTCCCAATATGAGTATCGATGAGAAATATACGTTAGAACAAATTCAGTCACTACTATCCTCATGCCAGATGAAAAATATTGAATGCCATGTGAAAAAAGGAACCGGGATAGGCGCTTTAGGTTGTGAAATTCTTATAAAAAAGAAGGTGTAATATGAAAATTTATGACAATTCACAACTATTCCTGAGTGAACGGGAACGTCTGGCAACAATAACACAACGCTATTTTTCTGATTATCAAGAATTTTGCAGTATAGTGCCTGTAAACAAGCAAATACTTTTACCTGTGAATACACCGATAGAAGCGGCTTCTTTTCCTGCCTTGATAGGTACAACCAGCGGAACCACAGGAACAATGAAAGCTGTACGGACTACTTTCAAAGTGAGCAAAAATTCAGCTTCCAATAGTGAACATAATCTTATTGACAGGCTAAAAAAACACCAGGTTTTTACTTGCCAGGACGTAGTAGGTAATCTGTTTACGATTAATTTGTTCTCATCATTACACTACTCTGCCTGTGAAATAGCAAAATACTGTCATGCCAGCGTAATTCCAATTGGAGATATTAGACTCTTAGATAAAAAACATTTTTATTTTCTCGTAGAAATTGGTCTTTCTGTATTATTTGGTGTGCCTGCCTCAATTATTCAATTTATTGAGGCAATGAAATATTTTGATATTTCATTATCAATAAAAAAGATAGTTTTCACTGGTGAATCTCTTCGAAAAGATCAGGAAAAGTATATTCTTGATATATTAGGGAATGATTTAAAAATTATTGGATTGTATGGGTTGTCTGAGTGTGGTTTTCTGGGGCTTTCTACTGAGAATCATGATCAATATATTCTCTTTAAAGAGGACTTCTTTTTTGAATATGATAATAAGTTTGGGTTATTAGTTACTTCATTGGATCACACAGCGTCATATCGTTTGATCCGATACGCTACTGGTGATAATGCAAAAATCAGTTATAGAAATGAGAATCTGCTCTTAACTGATATCAGACGTAATATAGATGAATTTAATTTTATGGGGAATGTTGTCAATTGTAAAAAAATAACACACCTTATTGTCAATAAATTACCCGATGCTAAAATACAAATTGAATTATCTTCTGATAATAAGAGTAAAGAATGTCTCATGATAAGAGTTTTGTCTAAAGAAAATGATAAAATTGATTTAGATAGCTTAGAAGAAGAAATACGAAATATACCAGAGTTATCTGAAGCTTATAGTAGAAAGCGAGGAAATGTCTGCTTAATTAAAGCAGAATATAACGACTTTTCTCTATCTCCACGAGGAAAGCATTTGTTAATCATAGATAATCGGAGTTAAATTATGTTTGATGATCTAATAAATAAGATAAATGAAGCAATAAATTATCCAATAGAAAAATACTCGTTATCACCAAAATTTAATGAGCTTACTACCAAAATACGTGATGACCTTCTAGATGTAAAAAAATATGACCCTAGTCAATATAATAGATTTTGCGAAATTCAGTCACAGCTGCTGTCAGTTTTAGATAATAAAGCGCTAGCATATAGTAAAAATTGGGAAATCATGATTGCTGACTCTATGACTGGGACGTTGCCATTCTCAGGAGATGAAGCTTCAGCCGTAGATAAAATGAAAAATTATTATATTGAGCGTAACCGTTCATTATATTTTGATGAGAAAGATTTATTGAAGAATGTTCTTTCCCACCCTAAATATGTCTGTCATGTTGGATGCGGACCAATGCCCTCATCAGTTCTAATGTGGCTGAAATATACTGATGCACACATAACAGCAATTGACCATGACAAATATTCTGTTGAATCAGCCCGTGCGGTATTTGAAACCTGGAGACGGCCTAAACAAATCTCTGCTGACCGAGCAACATTTATTGCCACAAAAGGAGAAAATTTCAATTATGCGGGTATGGATCTGGTTATTATTTCTAGGGCTATTTTAAATAAAGAAGGCGTTTTTTCTGCCATTCTTAATTCAGATAAGGATACAGTGAGTATCATTGAAAGGATACCTAGGTATTTTTATAGCTTAGAATTCTACCGTCCGAAAGGTTTTGAACGTTATCAGTTAGCGACTAAAGAACGTTACGATACGAACCTTAATTTGTATAAGTTTTCCTCATGGCGTGGGGAGGGATAACACAAATTAGGCAGGAAAGCTTTCCTCTTTCATTAAGGGGAAAGCCTATTTTAATAATAGATAAAAGGATATTAAATTATGTTAAATGACATAATAGATAAAATAAATCAGGCAATAAGTTACCCTATAAAAAAACAATCTGGATTATTACCAGAGTTTGATCTTATAGTAAAACAAATACGTGATGATCTTTTGTTTGTTAAAAGAAATCATCCTGATCTATATTATAAATTTAGCCATAATCAGGAGCAATTACTTTCAAAGTTGGATAATAAAATTATTCTCGATGAGAAAAATCATGAAACAATTATTGCCAGTTTTATGTGTGGAAAAAAAACACTAACCGGGAATGAAATATTTACTTTAAGTGAAAATCAAAAATTCTATACTGAGCATTATCGCTCATTATATTTCGACGAAAGAGAATTATTAGAACAATCACCTAAGCATATATGTCATGTTGGCTGTGGTCCAATGCCTGCATCGATTTTGATGTGGATGAAATATACAAATGCCAAGGTCACTGCAATTGATTACGACAAAGATGCTATTGAGTCAGCTCGCGAAGTATTTGAAAACTGGCGGCTCCATAAAGGAGTGGCTGTTGAACGAGCAACATTTATCACTGAATCCGGAGAAAATTTTGGCTATGCTGGCATTGATCTGATTCTGCTCTCATCATCTATTGTAAATAAAGAAAACGTTTATGCTGCCATTCTCAATTCAGCTATTGATATTGTAAATGTAATTGAGCGAATCCCTCATTTTCTTTATCACTCTCAATTTAGAGGTTCAACAAGTTTTGAACACTATTTGTTGGCTACCAAAGAGCGCAACGACATGAATTTGAGACTTTATCGGTTTCCGGCACTCAATGGAGAACAACATGGTAAATAACTCAATTGATTACTATGACATTGAAAAAAACATTCTATATATTCGCCAGAAAAACATTTTAACCTTAGCGAAAAATTATCACTACTTACAAAATACTTGGTTTTCTCTAAGCGGTGATATTTTATCACTTGAAGAAATGGATAGTCTGGTAATGAAAGCCAGCACAGCCTTACAAAACAGTGCATGTATAGTAAGGATTCAAAAAATGCACCAATTGTTACCCTGCAACCAAGAATTATCTCCCTTACAGCGTTTCATCATATTACTAATGCAAGTAGAAATAGATAAGTCTTTTCTTACCGAACAATCAATTACAGAAGATCAATCTGATTTGATGGTAATACTGTTGTTACCGTGGCTAATCGAACTTGCAAGACGCAAAGAGTACACCCCCTCTTTTCCACAACTAACAAATTGCCGCGCATTTAGTCAATGGTTTCTGACGTCACTTAGTGATTATACTGATAATACTATTGATAGCAGTTTTATGATGTCGCTGTTATTAGGGGGATTCGGTATAGTTACACCAACCACCGCGACAGTAAGATTTATTGCCAGTACTAAAAACAGTGTTAATTATGCCTTAATAGGGGCTTTATGTGCAGCCGGTCCGTCACATTTAGGTGCTTGTCAACTCGTTATGAAAAAACTTAACGCTTCATCTCTTCATTTAAAACGAGGGAATATCAAGAGTGCCATGCATAATTATTGTGCCGCTAAACCCTATCCGGGCTTCGGCCATCCAGTTATGCTACGAGATACGCGTGTTGATGCATTTTTTTCTCAATATAATGATACATTCACTCCTTATAAAATACTCGCTAGTACCATTACCTCTTATTGTGGATTAAACGCTAATGTAGATTATTTATTAGGCTGTGTACTCAGTCAGAGGCGGGTTGATCCCTATATTGCCGTACTTGCTTTCTTTGTTTGTCGAGCACCTATCCTATTGAGTCATTATAGACAACGTTTCAATGCACATGCATTTGGTATGAGTTCGAAGGAATTGCGTGAAAAATACAAAGTACTTCCGAAACACTGGTTATAAGGTGCAACATGGAAACACAATTTCTTGCAATATGCTTACCTTTGATTATTGAACCAAGGGGAGACATGGCAACCGGTGTTGCACTACTTTCAAGTTGGCAGGGGTATCAAAATCACAGTGCCATTAGTCTGTTGATTGAAGCCTTAAACCAGTTTGCGGTTCGTTATGTATCCTCACAGTTTTCGGCTAAAATGCAGCAGCGTTTTCTCCCTGTTATGATTGAACATTTTTCCTGTAAGGTGGCATCATGTAGCAATGAGATGATCGTGGAAGGGGGACTTGAGCCAATCTATAACACCTTCCGTGTTAACTGCCGAGTTTATAGTGGAGAATCCAGAGAAAAAACTGTTGCGCAAGCCAGCATTATCGTCAGTGAGGTAGAATTATCAACGACGCCTTTCGCTGAGATTTCCATTGAAAACTCTGCTATTTCCTTATGGGAAGTCTGGCCTATCAGCAACCACTGTTATGGTTTCCATTTGAATTCAGGTCATTATTTATTTCAGGAGCATTTTCCGGGGCAACCTGTTTGCCCCGGCTCATTACTTATAGATCTTGTTTTCTCTCTGTGTAAAAGGAATGAAAGTAAGACTGATATCATTAAATTACACAAAGTAAAATTCCTGAAAGCGGTAAGACCTGAGCATAATTATATAGTATCACTCAAAACTGATAGTAAAGGAATGTTAGGTAATTTTTTTATCTGTGATGAAAATGGTGAACGTCATACTAATGGCAGTTTTTCCTTCTTGTAGGCATTGCCATGAATAATTTGTTAAAATTTTTTATCTCTCTGATTCCCTGGCATCTCTATTCTTATATGATGTTTACTACATGAATCATAGATGCAAAATTTACAATATGAGGTTTGCTTTTAGCCTTTCTAATCGTAATTAATCGTCATCTTATTTCATAGTATGAACCAATAACTTTATGAAATTTATTAAATTTTCTATTTGTTTTTATTAACTATTGTTTCGATTGGATTCCATTAATTTCTGACGATCCGGCAAGTTTCTGTTACACAATTTTATCTGTATATTACTATAGCCAATTTAATCATAAAAAAGCCATTTACGATTGCATAGTCGTGATATTCGTTTTCAGAAGATAAGCTCAATCATGTTGTTTTTTATAAAATTAATAGAAATATAACATTAATATGGATTTTTGCTCTTGTAATAAATGGGAGCATATATTATATTTTTACATCAGGGTCACATTCTCGCTTATTAGCTTTAAGCACTATTTTTTACCATGCTTGTGTCTAAATATTTACTCTAAATAATGAGAGGTTATTACAGAAAGAAAGCAAAATCACCTTCATGATAAACTTTTCATATAAAAAAGGTTAATGAGTGACAATATGCCACAATTCATCACTATTATAAAAGACACACCTATATGGGTCTGGATTCTGCTTGTATTTCTTGTCATAAGAGGCATTAAAGCTCTTTCAGACCGTGAAATGAGTATAGGGCGCATTTTCTTGCTGCCTACCGTATTTTTAGTTTGGGGAATACATAGTGTTCTCACGGAAACCTACTTCTCAAATTTATCACTGGTGATGATGGGAATCGGTCTGATTTTCGGTACTACTATTGGTTGGATACTATGGAGATCACAGCCACGATTAAGAAAAAAAACTAACAGCAACTTAATTATTCGCTCAGGTACGCCTTTGACATTGATAGTGATCATGATTACTTTTGTAAGTAAGTTTGTCATGACGGCTTTATTAAGTATTTACCCAATATTGCTACACTCATTACATTATAATTTACTTTTTGGGCTATTAAGTGGCTTTTTTGATGGTATTTTTTGGGGAGGAACACTGAATCTTTTTATTTCATGGTGTAAGAATAAGAGTTCATAACCAAGATCAATGTTACTTCTCGTGAGGTTGTTTTTTTGTCAGCGTGTGTAAGGAAACTGCTGTGATAACGACGGCTTGATAATTGATTCTTGTATAGCAAAGCTACAGACGGTAGATAAGTCTGAAGAAATTGAAGTTTTATTTATGTACTATTCTTTAGGGCTTTCCAAACGGTGCATAGCGCGTTTACTTGAAGTATCGGATATTGAAGTGCGTTCCCGGTTACAAAAGGGAGAAAGTTTTGTACAGGGATGTCTGGCTATGCTCGATATTAAGTTAGAAATGGATGATGAAATCCGAGAGCACAAAAAGCTTACGCGTACGCAAAAAGCTATGGTAGTGTACTAATCAGTTAAAGTTGCGAATAAGCGCTAAAGCTAATAAGCCCCGATATTCTTATCGGGGCTTATTTCATTCGGTTTTTGCAGCATCTGCTATTACGTACCGATAGAAGTGAAAATTTAAATAATAATTGTAGAGGTCGCATTTTGTTGCGGCCTTTTTCATATTTGCCGCCGCGAATCGCTCACGCCTATTTCCTTATTTTTGCGGTCGGTATCCCTGTTAAATCAATCATAACCCGCTACTGGGAACGAAGCTTGCATTGCGCTTGGTTTGCCCAGGTACATGGTGAGTTATTGCTGTTTGATGGAGGTGTTTTTGATGAGTAACGGTAGTGATAAAGCTGGTTGGTTGACGTCTGTCACTCCTGGGCCTGAGTACGATGAGGAACTGGAGCACACACTAAGTTGTTGGGTGAGTGGTGTCTCTGGATTGCCTAACGATAAAGTGCGTTCCCGATGGACATCCGTACAATCGCCACCGTTACCAGCGGATGATGATGGGTGTGATTTTGGCATTACGGGCTTTATTTCGGATGTTACGCCTGCTTTTGAGAACCAGACCGAAGAAAGTACTGAATTATGGCGCCATGAAGAAATCGAATGCCTGGTTTCATTTTATGGCCCGAATTGCCAACGATACGGCACCTGTTTTCGTGATGGGTTGGTGGTCAGTCAGAACAATGACGAATTGGGACGTTTTGGCCTCTCAGTAGATAAATCCGGCCAGTTGATTGCCTTACCTGAGCTTATCAATAACCAGTGGGTGTATCGTTATGACATGACGATCACCTTGCGGCGAAAAGTAGTGCGTGAATACGGTGTTAAATCACTGGTGGAAGCGCCTGTCAAATTCTTTGGAGATTAAATTATGCAGGGTTTACCTGTTTCAAACATTGTCAATGTCACGTTGAATATGGCTCCTCATGCGGCCCAGTCCCGGAACTTTGGTGCGTTACTGATAGTCGGCGCAAGCAACGTGATCAACACTCAAGAACGTTTACGTCTGTATTCTGATATTGATGGCGTCGGTACTGATTTTGGACTGACTTCACCAGAATATCAGGCCGCAGCGCTTTATTACTCCCAGTCGCCACGCCCGGTTGATTTATATATCGGTCGATGGGC
This sequence comes from Photorhabdus viridis, assembly GCF_040256935.1. Classification (NCBI taxonomy): domain Bacteria; kingdom Pseudomonadati; phylum Pseudomonadota; class Gammaproteobacteria; order Enterobacterales; family Morganellaceae; genus Photorhabdus; species Photorhabdus viridis. Next base: position 23,697 of record NZ_JBEJZY010000030.1, on the reverse strand, counting down.
TAAAGACAACGTCGTTTCCTCTTTGCAGAGTGCAATACTGAACAAGCAACAGCAAACAATCAATAAGTTTACTGCTGTGACGGATGGCTCTTTTAAATTAATGATTAATGGAAAAGAGGTGATATGCAGCGGCATTGATTTTAGTAAAGAGACGAATCTTAATGGCGTTGCCCAACGGGTAGAGGATAAGTTGAAAGATTGTTCGGTCACTTATGACATGGCATCTTCACGTTTCACCATCGTACCGCATTCTTCGGGCACGATGGATTATATCTTACCGGCAACGACCGGAACTTATATTGGCGAGCTGTTAAAACTGGACGAAATTTCTGGCGCTATGGTTACCGAACCGACTAAAGCAGAAACGATTGCTGAGGCGGTGGCAACATTAGGAGCGCTGTCCAGTGGTTGGTACGGGCTGGTTATTGCTGATGATTCACTGACGGATAAAGATATTTTGTCTGTTGCCGACTACATCGAATCCGCGTCGGTTTCTCGTATTTATGGGCATGCAGTACAGAAAATAGACGTATTGGATACTGATGTTGCTACCGATATCGGATCACAATTGAAAGGCGGAAACTATCAGCGCACGCTCTGGCAATATTCATCCGGAAAACCGTATACCGCCGCTTCTCTGATGGGGCGGATGTTTACCGTGAATTTCAATGGCAATAACACCACCATTACCTTGAAATTCAAACAGGAACCGGCTGTGACTGCGGAAAACCTGACAGCAACTCAAGCTAACGCCTTGAAGAAGAAAAACGGCAACGTTTTTGTTAAATACAATAACGATACGGCCATTATTCAGGAAGGCGTCATGGCAAACGGCGATTTTATTGACGAGCGCCACGGCCTGGATTGGTTACAGAACTACGTTCAGAACAATCTTTATAACTTGCTTTATACCAGTACCAGCAAGATCCCACAGACTGATGAAGGTGTCACGCGCCTGATTACCAATGTTGAACAGTCACTTGATCAAGCGGTAACTAATGGATTGATCGCTCATGGTGTATGGGGGGGAGATCCTTTTGGTGCGTTGAATACCGGGGCGACATTAACAAAAGGTTATTACGTTTACGCACCACCTATTGCGACACAAGCGCAGGCTGACAGGGAAGCCCGAAAAGCACCGGTTATCCAGTGTGCTATTAAATTAGCAGGGGCTGTTCACTACGCTGATGTCATTATTAATGTAAACAGATAAGGGTTGAAAATGGCTACATATTCTTTTCTTGATGTCTCCGCGTCTATTACCGGAGTTGGCGGTTCTTTTGATCTTGGCAACGGCGCAGCTCTCTCTGATGAGGGTATCACCGTCACAATGTCAGAAAGCAAAAACACTATGACCACAGGGGCAGACGGTGAAGTGATGCATTCATTGCATGTGTCCAAATCTGGCACTATCACCGTTAATTTACTTAAAACCAGCCCGGTAAACGCCAAACTGAACGCGATGCTGAGTACACAATCGCTTTCATCAGCGGCATGGGGCAATAACGTGATTGTGATTCGCAATAAGCAGAGTAACGACACAGCTGTTGCCCGTTCTGTCGCATTTCAGAAGCAGCCGGATTTGCAGAATGCCAAAGCCGGCAATACCGTTGCCTGGGTGTTTGATTGCGGAAAAATCGACATCATGTTAGGCACATTCTAACGAATTGACTTCATAGACGCTGAAACAACGCTCAAGCCAGCATTGGACTTATATTTCGGTGGCTTGAGCGATTTTGAGGATAAGTTTTAAGGGGTGATTATGGAATTTGAAATTGATGGTAAAAAGTATCGCGGCGGCAAACTAAACGCTTTTCAGCAACAGGATCTGGCAGTGGCTTTAGCGCCAGCCATTCCGGCGCTTGGACCGCTCATGAAAAAGCTTGTTACAACCAAAAATAATGAAAATGAGACCGGTTTTGAAGAATTGCTCCCTTATCTGGTTGAATCAATCAATGCGCTGGGAAAATCAAACCGACATGAAATTAATGACATTTGCTTATCAATTGTTTCCCGTGAACAGAATGGTATCTGGAGTAAAATTTATGAATCTAATGGTCAGATATTGATGTTCGATGACATCAATGGCTTAGAGCTGTTGAAAATTGTGGGTTTTATTATTAGAGACTCATTGGGAAATTTTTTTCCCGCCCCATTAGAGAGCGTAGTGTAATCCCAGGACGAGCCAGCTTAAATTTTGAAACCCTGCCAGAAGGGCGTGATTACCTGTTACGCCCGGTCATTGCGGGTATGTGCCGCTATGAATCTTTAAAAGACGGCGTTCTCGACCTGGCTGATATTGCACTGATGAATGATGCCCTTGACGTTAAATCGGAAAATGAGGCCATGATAGAGAGGTGGCGAAGTGAGCAATGACACTGAAACAATTGAAGATTTCCTGGTATCACTTAGGTTTGATGTTGACGAAGTGGGACAGCGTAAATTCATGGCTGTTATCACCGAAATCACGTCTAACGTTCTCAAAATGCGGGCGGAAATTGAAAACGCAACATTAGCTGTGGTTAATTTTATCACTCAAATCGCTAACGGCCTGGATAAGCTCGGTGGGCAATTGCAGAAAATAGGCGTCACGACTGAAAAAATTAAATCTATTGATAGTGGTATCCACCAGGCTGCGGGAAATGTTGAGGGGCTTTTGCCCAACATGGACATTCAGGCCAGTGATGCAAATAGCAACCATTGTAATACGGCTTCTTTAGTCTCATTGATAAGTGAACAGTTATTAAAAACACCAATGGATTGTGCTGGTCAATCCACGGGCACACTTGATAGTGATGACATATTTAATGCCGTTGAAGAATTAGTCAAATGGTTAGACAAAGGGGAAATCTCAGCGAAAGGTTTATTGGCGACACTGAATGAATTGTGGAAATTCACAGGAAGAAAAATCACTCTGGGTATAATCTTTGATTTGAATAATCGGTTAAATGCATTACAGGAAGAAGCAAAAAGAAATCACGAAAACGTGGGTGAAACCCTAATGCGGCGGCAAAGGGAATATGAAGCAAATAAAAAACCACTTATAACATCTGAGCAACTTAATAGCTGGATGTCAACACATGGGCTCTATATTGCTTCTGACTGGACACTGTTTTTCAGCAAAGATAAGTATGAAAAATACCAGCAACAACTTGATGTCAGGAAAACCATAATCGACAAAGGACATAGCCCAATAGTTACTGATGGTATTCCTGATAAAGTATCAGACCAATTAAGTAAAACGAAAAAGAAACGAAAGAATAAGCTACTAAATAAAGATCATCTTAAGACTGATATTGTTAAACAGCATGATACTCATCTTGGTTTAATGGCTACAGCTAACCAGCCGATGAACGCTTTTAACAGTGAGCTTACAGGAGCAAGGCTAAAGAAAATAATGTCTTCCAGAGGGGTACGGAATAATAATCCATTAAATATGAACTTTGCACATCAGACAGGGGCAGTACTTGAAGATGGCCCAAAACCCAGATTTGCTAAGTATCCAGATGCATACAGTGGATTAAAAGGTACAGCCCATCAGTTGAGACGTTATTTTCGTGGTCAAACTACCGGAAAAAAGCTACAGACCATTGCCAGTATTATCCCAACATGGGCACCATCAAAAGATGGTAATAAGACGGAAGATTATATTGCCAGCGTGTCTAAAATGATGGGAGTTTCTAAGAATGCATTCATTGATCTCACCGATACTAATGTGATGCAAAGGTTGATTGATAGCATGATGATAGTGGAAAGTGGTGGTAATCCTTATTCACCCGAACTTATCAGAGCGGCAATTACCGGAACGCCGCCACCAGCGAATAAACCCTCAAAATTGGCTGGACACCTGAATAATGTTGCTCATTTTTTGAAAAATATTTCGATTGATCCCCGAATGATCAGTGGTGCGGTGACAAATATCAATAGCATGATGAATCATCAGATACTGACTCCTCATTTACTGCTACATACGCCAATACCTGCTGGCAATAATGTGATGGGGATAGGAGAAGTAAATTATCATATTGAGGTTAACGGCGTTGAATCCCCCAAAGAGGCGGCAAGACTGACTGGGGAAACAGTAGAACGTACTCACAGTATGCTACTTCGAAATATGCAAACACAGGTGAGATAACAATGGATATATTATCAGTCATGTTTTCTCAGCAAACGAGAAAAATAGGTGTTATTGTGCCGAGTGTTGTTATTTCAGAAACCCATACGGACACATCTAATATAACAGATCATCCGGTCCAGCAAGGAGCGACAATCAGTGATCATGCTTATGACACGCCATCAGAAGTGACAATGAGCTTAGGTTTTGCTGGTGGCGGTTCGTTGCTTGATGTTGCGGATACTACAAAAGTATTTGATATTTCCACCGGATTGAGCCTGGGTACCAACCCGCGTGAGGTATATCAACAACTACTTGCTCTGAAATCATCATATAAACCTTTTGATGTTGCGACAGGGAAACGTTTATACAACAACATGTTGATTCAAAATATGAGTGTTACGACGGATCAAACCAGTGAAAACGTTCTGTCGGTCACTTTAACTTTACGTGAAGTTATGATTGTTGAAACATCGCCGAATAAGACCGCACCGGCAGAAAATATGAAACATTCTGAAGATACTGCGCCTGTGGTTAATGTTGGAACCAAAGTCACGGTGAAGCCGTCATTACCACAGAGAATTCTTGACTTTGTTATAGAACGAGGTAAAAAATGGTTGGGATTGTAGAAATTCCTTTATTACCTAAAAATCAGCAATTTGATGTTCAGCTAAATGGAATTAACTATAAAATGCGTTTGATGTGGCGTGATATTGCGGGTTGGATCCTAGATATTATGACACCGGACAGTGAGCCCATAGTTAATGGTTTGCCGCTGGTTTTTGGGGCTAATCTGCTTGAACAATATTGTCATCTTGGTTTTAATGGTTCATTAGTCTTTTATGGCGATATAAATCAGCAGAAACCTTACAGGAATAATCTTGGCAAGGAGGATAGATTATACTTTGTAGTAAGTTAATTTGGTGAAAATTAAGGGTAATACATTTGTTCAAATTAGTTATGGAAAAATTTAAGCCAAGTAACGGGTATGGCTATATCTTTTGACGGCAATAAAATATATCCTGAATATCTTACTTTGGCGGCAGTAAAGGTTTTAGATAATAAATCAGGAGCAATCTCCGATACTATTTTATCAGGAAGAGAATTGATATTGTAGATTCTGGTAAATACGCAGGGTATATAGTGATATAGGAGCATGAATATAGTGGATTTTACGAGAAATATTATCTTTTATCCCCAGATGGAAAAAATCGATATCTTTAAGTGAAGATCGGGGTGAGGTGAAAGAATTCCTGAAAAAGAACAAGTAATAATTGTCTATTGATTCTCACGGTGTTGATGTCTTGAAGAAGGCGGCTCCAGATGCTTTTGAATACAAGGTTGCATGTTGTGAGCAACAGAGCAAGTTGCGCGGTAGCAAAAAAGCAGTAGTGTAAGTTTTTATAATTTTCTCATGTACCCTTCGGGGACTTGTGAGACTTCTTGGGAACAGGAATCCAGGTACGGTAAAAAGGCGATGACAAGCCCACCGTTCCTGTGAATGGGCACCAGCGATGGTGCCCTTTGTCATTTATAGAATCTTATTCCGATGCAGTTTTATAGCTACAACCTTTAACTTCCTATGATTTATTACACGTGCCGCTTAATTGCGGTTTTTTTGTTTCTGTTAATTAGGTGAATTATGTCAAAACAATGGATAAGAGAATGCCACCTTATCGTTGTAGACGAAAAGGGTGAAAAAGTAGATTTATCAAACCTGAAAATCATATTTAATATCAACAGAGCTGAACACTCCTATCCGGCTACGGGTGTTTTCACGATATATAACCTTAATGACGAAACCAGTAATAAATTACGCCGAAATGAGTTTAAAACAATTAAATTTGTAGCGGGCTATAAGGAGAACTCAGGACAAATATTTTCAGGCCAAATCCAATACACACATGTGAAAAGAGAAAGTGCAACCGATACCTGTGTTGTTATTCAAGCTGCGGATGGGGATGAGCCACACAATTACGCGACAGTAAATACCACTATTGCTGCTGGATATTCACAAGCAGACTTAGACCATTTACTGATGCGTGATATTGCCAAATATGGCATTACCGCAGGTCTGCGACCGGAATTCCGCAAATCAGCATCCCCTAGGGGAAAAGTGCTTTTTGGTATGCACCGTAATGAAGTTTCTAATCTGGCAAAGCAATGTGACGCTAACTGGCGTTACGAAGATAACCAGTTGCATATTGTGCCCAGGAATAAATATCTGACAGAGGCGGTTGTACTTACCTTAAAAACCGGTCTGATTGGTATGCCTGGACAGACCATTGGCGCTGGTATTAATGTTAAATGTTTAATCAATCCCAATATTGGCCCCGGCACATTAATCAGACTGGATAACCGCTCAATCAAGCCGGTTGAACCTTCCGGCGATGAAACATCTAAATCTGACAATCATAAAGATGCAAAAGAGCAGCCGTCAGCATTGGATTCTGACGGTGATTACATCGTCTTCAGCGTAAATTATTCCGGCGACATTCGCGGAACCGACTGGTACATGGAGATGATGTGTGTTGCTAAAAGCGATCACACATTGCTGAAGAAATTAAAGAGCGATAAAGATAAGGCAAACACCTGATGATAAATACTGATGAACGACTAAATAGACCCGAAGCGGTCTTTTTTTCTATGCAAGAGGTCATTAGCGCCGGATTGTATGTCTCTTTACCTTGCATTATTCAATCATTTAACGCTGATGCGGTCACAGTAACAGCACAACCCGCCATCAGATGGAAAATCAGGAAAAAAGACGGCGAACTGGAATCCGTATCCTTGCCGTTACTAGTTGATGTGCCCGTTATATTTCCAAGGGGCGGGGGAGTGACATTAACCTTCCCGGTAAAAGCGGGTGATGAATGCCTGGTGGTATTTGCTGATCGCTGTATTGATTACTGGTGGCAATCCGGCGGCGTACAAGAGCCGGTAGATCCCCGACAACACAACCTGTCCGATGGGTTTGCGATTATTGGCCCACAATCCCAGCAACAAAAAATAGCCGGTATCAGCATCAGCACCGCACAGCTAAGAAGTGATGATGGCGCGGCTTATATCGAACTCGATCCCGGTAGCCATAATGTCACTGTGAGCACACCGGCAAAACTCATTGCCACTGCACATGGCGGTACTGAAATCACTTCACCTGAAATCACCCTGAACGGCAACGTCACCATTAACGGCAACTTATCGTAAGGAATGGGAGCGGGTGGCGGTACAGCAACCCTGCAAGGCCCAGTTACAGTGAACAACGATCTGACCGCGGGCGGCATAAGCCTGATGAACCATACGCACGGTGGAGTACAAACTGGTAACGGTAGCACGAGGAAACCGCAATGAGATACAGAAGAGAAATTGACAACGACTATGTATTTGGTCGTGGAGAAGCGAGTTTTCTGATCAACTCACCGGAAGCGGTCGCGCAGGCGGTGAAAACTCGCTTGATGCTGCGCAGCGGCGAATGGTTTCTTGATGATCGGGAGGGAACCGATTACGACAAAGTACTGGGTAAAGGCACATCGGGTTTCTATGATCTGATTATCAGACAGCGAATACTGCAAACGCAGGGCGTATCAGAAATTATCCACTACCGTAGTGAAAGAAACCCCAACACAAGAAAAATCACCATTACCGCCACGATTGACACGATTTATGGACAGACAGGAGTAACTGCTGATGTATGAAAGTATTATCACCTCAATGCTACCTGCTATTGATAAAAACGGGATCAACGCGCCTGATTATCAAACCATCTTAAATGGTTGGAAGGCGATATTCAGGGATATCTACGGGAACGATATTTACGTTGAATCTGACAGTAAAGACGGGGTTTTTCTGTCGCTGATAGCGTACGTTGTTCACGGCTGTAACAATGCCACCATTGCTTCCTACAACTCATTTAGCCCGACAACCGCGGTGGGTGAAGGACTTTCGCGCAGTGTCAAAATCAACGGCATTACTAGAAAAAGCCCCAGTAACTCGACTGTGGATGTATTGATAACTGGTCGGGCAGGAACGGTTATCCGCAACGCTTCCGTACGGGATGACGCTGGAAACAGCTGGTTACTCCCTGATGAAGTGATTATCGACACACACGGACAGGCTATTGTGACGGCCATATGTCAACAGACTGGCGCGATTGGCGCATTGCCTCACACAGTTAATCAAATTGCTACGCCAACCTTGGGCTGGCAAACAGTGACAAACCTTGTTGCCGCTACCCTTGGCCGGGGAATTGAATCTGATGCAGAACTGCGAATACGCCAGGCGGTTTCAGTCGCGTTGCCATCACAAACCATTATGGATGGATTAATCGGTGCGATTGCTAACCTGCATGGCGTCTCACGTTATCGGGGATACGACAACGACGCGGATCAAACCGATGAAAATGGCATACCCGCGCACAGTATAGCCATTGTGATTGATGGTGGAGACTCGAAAGAAATTGCTCAAACCATCTTAAAAAAGAAAACGCCGGGCATACCGACATTTGGTACCACTGCTGAAATTGTCACAGACATTGCCGGCAATGAAAAAACGATAAACTTCTATCGTCCTACGCTGGTGCCAATCTACATTGAAATTCAGATTAGACCTTTTGTCGGATATACCTCGGATATTGGGAATAGCATTCGTACAGAAATATCTGACTATATCAACTCACTTTACATTGGTGATGGCATATATGTTACCCGCCTATTTGTTCCGGCAAACTTATGCAATAAAAACGGCAGTCAGACATATGAAGTCCTATCTGTGATGGCAGGTAAAACAGCATCAACAACACATTCGGCGAACATCAACATTGCTTTTAACGAAGCACCGACTTGTTCACCTGAAAATATAAAAATAGTGACGGTGCTAGAATGAATAAATATATGAAACTGATTCCGGCGTATCACATGGAGGGTAAAAAATACGTCAGAATGCTTGAAGCGATTACCGATATATTAAACCAGAGCGCACTGAAAAATGATTTACTGATTAGCGCTTTTGACCTTGATAAAGCGGTGGGTAAACAGCTTGATATTATCGGTGAATGGGTAGGGAGAAACCGAACAATCCAGGCTCCGATTGAATACTATTACTTCTCCTTTGATATTCCTGAATTGGGATTTGATTACGGTACATGGAAAGATCGGTTTGATAGTGACAAAAGTTATATCGACTTGGATGACAACAATTACCGAATCGTGATTAAAGCCAAAATAGGGGAAAACAACTGGGATGGAACGGGAGAATCACTTAACAACATCCTGAGTTTTATTCATTCAAACCACAACATATCCATATCCTTTGAAGATAATTTGGATATGTCATTCACTGTAACTGTAAAAGGCAAATCAATTAGTACTATCACAAAAGAAATTATCCGTCAGGGTTATCTCTCCATTAAACCAATGGGAATAACGGTTAATTACCATGTCGTTGAGGGTTAGAAATGGCTAAAAATGACTTTAAAGCGTTTGCCACTGGTGAAAACGCGAATACATTATCGCAAGAAGAATATGAAAGTTTAGGTTTTATTGAAGAAGGATTTAAATCAGGAATAGCAAGGAGTGAACAGCTCAATAAAGTTTGGCGTCAATCCTCAATTATCGCTGCGGTGATTGGGAAATATATTGCAGAAAAAACGGGTGAAGATGTTATTGATGATGGAGATCTTGAAAAACTCGTCGCGCAATTAGACCTGGCATTAAAACAAAAAATTACTGCGGAAATTCCGGATGCATCGCTTGCCCGGAAAGGGATTTCGCAACTTAACAACGCGACAAATTCTGACAGAGAAGATCAGGCGGCGACACCGAAAGCGGTGAACGATGTTAGAAAAATGGCCGAAGGTAAATTAAGTAGCGTTGCTGATGCTACGTTAAGCCAGAAGGGGATTGTACAGTTAAGCAGTGCTACTGATAGCGCTAATGAAACCTTAGCTGCGACTCCTCGAGCAGTTAAGGGCGCGTATGATTTTGCAAATACGGCAAATGTAGCGGCTAAAAATGCTCATGATGAAGCGAATAGGGCTACAGATAATGCCAATAGCCGGTTGGCAAAAAATCAAAATGGTGCAGATATCCCTAATAAAGGTGAGTTTATAAAAAACCTTGGTTTAGCGGAAACGGTGAATAAGGCGAATAATGCGGTGCCAAGTGGCAGGAGAATTAACGGAAAATCTCTGGTCGGGGATATCAGTTTGAGTGCAGGGGATGTGGGGGCTTTACCGATTTCGAGTACATTAAGCGCTCAAACAGGTACATTAAGAATCAATAACGCCTCGAATTATCCGAATATCGAATTCAGAGCATCAAACAAGCATTTTATCGGTATTGAAGGAACCGGCGGCGATTATTTGACAATATACGCTAATAATGAAAACGGCAATCGCAGATATAACTTATTAACACCAGAGAAATCCGGCACGCTAGCAACACTTGATGATATTACTGTTAATGCGGTACCGAACAGCCGAAAAGTGAATGGCAAAGCGTTGACCGGGGATATTAGTTTAAGTGCCGGGGATGTAGGGGCGTTTAAACTCGGATTAACTGCTTATTATCCTGATATTCATGCCGTTCCGTGGAATACAGATACGGGGTTGTATAACGTGGCATATCCTGGAGCTTCTGCACTTGTTGCTCATTTCAATAATGGCGTTGGAAGTTGTCCGGCTTTTCAGTTAAAAGTGGATTACAGAAACAGAGGAATATCTTATCGCTCTGCTCGTGATAGTTACGGGTTCGAGGAAGATTGGGCCAGTATCTATACAACAAAAAATAAGCCCTCTGCTGAAGATGTGGGGGCGCTTCCTGGGATGACGGCTTTTACCGGTACCTCCCCTGGAAATGAGTACCAGGGTGTATTTTCGGCTCAAAAAGATAGTTATGCAAAAGGGATTAACTTCGGATACGTTAACTATGATACGGGTCAAATATATGTTAATGCCAGCGGAGATCTGTACGCCTATTTTTTGCATGTTAACAAAAATCGATATGGGGGCTTAGTCAATACTCACCCAGTTGGCTCCCCCATCCCGTGGCCGCAACCTAATCCTCCATCAGGTTATCTTGCGTGCAACGGCCAGGCATTTAATAAATCCCTATATCCGCAATTAGCAGCAGCATACCCATCAGGAACACTGCCTGATTTGCGCGGTGAGTTTATTCGTGGTTGGGATGATGGCCGGGGTGTGGATAGTGGTCGCGGGATTTTGTCGTGGCAACCTGCTACCGGTAATACTGACGCCGGCGTTAGTATTGGAACAAGTAACCCAAGTGGGCTTAATGCACAATACGGAATTAGCGAAACTCATCCACGCAATATCGCATTTAACTACATAGTGAGAGCAGCATAATGACAGAACAAAAATACTCTTTAGAACATGAAACAGCCGTATTGGGTAAAGATGGTTTGGCAATTCAGGCAGGGTGGATAAAGGTTTATCACTCAAATCAAATCACACGAGAATTCACGAGCTCTAATATTGAATATGTGATGCTCGGTGTCAGCTTATCAGCCGGTGCTTATCCCGATGCGCCAGAGTTTCCGAAATCTGATGACAAAGCAGTATGTCGTAGTAAAGACGGAAAGTGTTGGGAAATACTTCCTGACTATCGCGGAAAAATCGCTTACGACACGCTGACTCGTGCACCGACTGAGATAACGGAAATTGGGGAGTTACCCGATACGTTAACCTTCAAGAAACCCCCAACTGATTTTGATAAGTGGGACGGTAAAGAGTGGGTAGTTGATAAAGACTTACTCAAAGCTCATCAGATTAACGATGCAAAACAACAGCAAGCCACACTGTTACGACAAGCGAATGAAACACTTTCATTACTCCAAGACTCTGTTGACTTAGAAGTCGCGACAGCAGCCGAAGAAGCAGCGTTGCTTGAATGGAAGAAATACCGGGTATTACTGAGCCGTGTTGATACTTCACTGGCGCCTGATATCGAATGGCCGAAGATGCCAGAATGATAACAATAAGGGCTGCTTATGCAGCCCAATGACAATAATAAAATATCTTATTTTATTTGCCTCCCTCGAGATTATTCCCACCTATTGTGCTTTATGCTGCCATTTCGTTATTCACTGAGGAAGATCATTTTAACTTTATAGGCTCAGTATTCTGCCGATTAGTTGTAGATTACACCATCTGAGTTTGTATTCTCAATCAAACTGGATTTTAAGATGTTTACCCCATTCTACAGTAGGAGCATAGACAGAATTTTTTACCTGTTAACCGTTCTATTTAGCTTTAATACTAACAGGATGAATATGAGGATCAGCGAAATAGACAGTAATTATCAGGGATAGCAGTTATAAACTCATCAGTTTCTTACTTGTTTGTGTAAAACAGGGAAATAATAGAATTAAAGTCCAGCTGGCCATATGTCATCCCGATAGGGACACAAATAAGAATGATTATGCCGAGGCCAATAAGAAGAACTCTATAAAAATATAAATTACAAAAAAAATAGAAGAGGCCAATATTCAAATTTTATCTAGCCAAAATCTTCCCTGGAGATTATCATATACCTTTACGTCACGTAATTTAGAATAAGCTAATATCTCGGTAAAGCAGAGTATTGTAAAAAGGTAAGTTCTAAATACCCTTTAGTAACCTAACTATCGATTACACAAAACATGCTAAAATTACATGGTGTAGTAAATAAGAAATTTATCAATTCACATGCCCCAGATTTTCAGCAGTTGATACAGCAATGTGTTGACCCTGATGATATTCCTGAAAGGCTTTACCGCAAAGGAAGAGCTTGTTGGGTATTCCAAACTCTGATTACATTAAACTATTACTTTAAAGATAAAGTAGAGTGTAGCATTGGTTCTCAATGTAGATCAGATACTATTAATCTAATGCATTATGATGATTTTAGCTCAAGAGTGAAGCCTTGGAAGGGTTTGACTGTGGTCTGTAGAGCAGATAGACCACCAGTAGTAGGTGCTGACTATGTAATAGAGCAAAACAAAAATGCTGAAAAAAATGGAGGTATCTTTATATCTCATTGGCCTCAGCCTGGGCTCAAGCCCCGTATTGCTAATGATAATGAAATAAAAACATTAGGATATTTTGGACATCCTGACGGACTTCCAGAAGATTTCGTAACAGATGATTTACGACAAAGACTAGCCAAGCTAGGAGTAACTCTAAGAATATCATCTAACGACTGGACGGATTACAGGGATATTGATGTTGCTATAAGTTTCCGTAGAAAACAACACAATATCGAATTAGAGAGTAAGCCAGCTAGTAAGCTTATAAATGCCTGGATAGCTGGATGTGCTTTTATCTGCGATAACGAGCCAGCAATGCAGGCTGTATATGAAAACGAATTGGATTATTTAATAGCTAAGAACCCAGATGAGTTTATTGATGCTGTTATCAGGCTTAAACAGCATCCTGATCTATATCAACTAATGATAAAAAATGGAAAAAAACGGTTAGAAATGTTCTCTCGTGAAGCAGTTGCTATACATTGGTATCACTTATTCAATGATATTTGGCATAAAAGGCGGCATAAACGTTCCGTTTTTTTAAAAGCCCTTAATTTTTTCTGGATAAGAAAGTTGCAAAGATGGGGAATAACACTAAAAGATTAATTGATATCAGCGTTCTAAATGTTTTCAATATCCATCATCATAACTACAGAAAAAACACCGATACAGGTTACTATCTCAACTTTTATTGCTTTTAACTTGTAAGTATTGTTAGGTGAATATAGATGCACCAGAACTTTACCCAACGGTATGTTTCAGAGTCCAGCAGCTGTGTAATAGGCAAATACCGCGGTATTGGGGTAGATGATTCTTAATAGGGGTGACATTTCACTGGTTTAATACTGAATGGTCGGAATAGCTGAAATAAAAAATAGGGCCACACATGGCCCTGATTACCTTATTCTGTGGGTTCTTCAGGCCAGCTGATTTCTGGTACTGATGAAACATCAACTCGGCTCAGTAATACCAAATACTTTTTCCACTCAAGTAGCAGCGCTTTTTCTTCTTCAGAAGCTAGCTCAGTGTCAACGGCATATTGTAGAAATGTGATTGCTTCATTTGCATGTTGACGAAGTGTAGCTCGTTGTTGTTCTGCCTGTTCAATCTGGCTGGTTTTTAGGGCCTTTTTATCAGTGACCCACTGTTTTCCATCCCATTTATCAAAATCGGTGGTAGGTTGTTTGAATGTCATTGTTTCCGGTAATTCCCCCAGTTCAGTGACTTCCTGCTGTGCACGGTCCTGCGTGTTATAAGCTACTTTTCCGCGATGATCTGGGACGATTTCCCAGTAATTTTCATCTTTACTACGTCTAACAGCCATAGAATCAGATTCAGGAAGTTTAGGTGCATCTGAATAGGAACTGGCTGGTAATCCTATTCCTTCCATCAGATATTCTGGTTTAGCTCCAGTAAATTCTCTGGAATATGACGCGGCATGATAGATTGTTAACCAGCCAGCTTTAGTTGCCAGTTCGTCTTTACCTAATACGGCTGTTTCTGGCTCTAATGAATATTTTTGTTTCTGAGTTGTCATTATGCTGCTCTCACTATGTAGTTAAATGCGATATTGCGGGGGCGGGTTTCTGCTCCTCCTGCTGCTTCTGTCGTTCCATTTGTGTTCATAGCACCCCATCCACCACTACCATGTGATTCTCGTTCAAGAGCTCCAGTAAAAACGCCACCATGTGAATGGCTATGGATATCGTAATGTTGCCACGACAAAACCCCACGACCACTATCCACACCCCGGCCATCATCCCAACCACGAATAAACTCGCCGCGCAAATCGGGCAGTGTTCCTGATGGGTATGCTGCTGCTAATTGCGGATATGTAGATTTATTAAATGCCTGGCCGTTGCACGTCAGGTAACCTGATGGGGGATTTGGTTGCGGCCACGGGATGGGTGAGCCGACTGGATGTTGCTCAGGTGGTAACATTGTACTTGAATAGACGACATACCAGCCCTTCCACGTTTTACCCGAATCCCAAGATTGCCGGATCGCTATCTGCCCCGTGTGTGATGTGTATCGTTGTGTAATGACAGAATATTCAGCTTGTACTTCAAGTATGCCAAAGCTATAAAAGTCGGATGGAAAAGGGAAATCGCTGACAGTTGCGATATTTGGGACGTTTACGACTGCAAAACCCGCAGATAAAAAATCCTGAAATTTATTACCGTTATTCAGTTGTCCAAGTGCACATACATCCCCGGCACTCAGATTGACATCCCCAGTCAACGCTTTGCCATTCACTTTTCGGCTGTTCGGTACCGCATTAACAGTAATATCATCGAGTGTTGCTAATGTGCCAGATTTGAGCGGCAAGCTCGTTGCATAGATATTTTTCCCAGATTCATCTCTATAATAAAAGATTAACGGAGCTGAATTAGGATCTGTTGAAATTAAAGCATATTTACCATCCCTTTTTTTAAGTACAACACCCGCCCGCTCTGAATTCGAGTTAATGTTTAAACTACCGCAAGTAAAATTGTCTTGTGACTTTTTCAGCGCATATGTGCTATCTGCATCTGTTTTAGATACAGCACTATTCGCCCTCTCCACCGTTTCCGCTAAACCAACATTTTCTATAACCCATAAACTGACAGCATTCTTTGCCAGGGTAGCGGTTTAAAGCATTCAACAGGATTCAATCTGGTAAAAATCGGGCATATCCGCGTATCAATAAATAACCAAGATGGTGATTTTGAGAGGAGCACATCAACCATGAGGGAATTATGAGCGTATTTTGGGTAATAAATAAGCAAAAAACTAGCATTGTTCTTGTCTTACTAACTCAGAAACTTCATCACGGCATATCCCAAGCAAGACATTTTTCTCCAGGGGGTTAGATTCTTTGTTGACACCATAACCTATGCCTTATTGGTTAGTCAGGATAATTAATAGCCTTGTTTTGTCTTTTATTGCCCCAAAATTGATTATGTTGGCGCTGATTGATGAAGTTCACTCATGGGTTAAATTAACCCTTGATTTAAATGTACCTGCGGGTTAATGTCTTGACTCAAAGGGGGTATGTATGTTTGAACTGATATTTCACGAAGAAGCTAACAACGAGATTCAATCACTAGACGAAGTTATGCGAGGTAAAACGGTACTGGCGATTGATAAGCTGGAAGCCAGAGGGAATACGTTGAGGTACCCGGCAACAGAGCCGTTGCGCGACGGGTTATTCCAGCTAAGAGTTGGCAATAAAGACATTACCCGGACCATTTTTGCTTATGCCACTGGCCGGCGAATTTACATACTCCGTACATTTATCAAGAAGACACCAAAAACTCCAGCGTCAGAAATAAAACTGGCATTGCAAAGGTTAGAGGAGATGACAAATGAAAGTTAAAGGCATTCCTTGGTCAGAAGTCAGGGCGCAAGCCCTTTCATCCCCTGGAGCTCAGGCCGCTTATGAAGCAGCCAAACAGGAAGAGGAACTCTACGAGCTGATACAGAGCATGAAAAACAGGGCGGGCATTAACAGTTCACAGTTAGCCGAAAGACTGGGAATTACCCCACCGGCAGTAGCTAAGGTTGAAAAAAACCCAATGAAAGCCAGTGTTGCGACACTTGAACGCTATGCGGCGGCGTGTGGCGTCAACCTCAAAATTAGTATAGCTTAACTGCTGCCCACCTCTTGGATATTAACTAAGAGGTGGGGCATTTTACTAATCAATGAACCCCTCGTACTTCTTATGGAAAACAATATTAACAAGGCCAGTATAGATACCTTGCACGTTATGCCCGAGCTTGCGGTATCGAAAAACTCTAAATAACACTTTAATTTTAGCCACATCCTCCGGTACCTTTATCATGAAATTTGATTAAGATACCGGGCATTAGGATTAACGTATTACGCGATAGTGATGCTCCTTGAGTTCTCCGACATGCTAACCATAGTGATGGCGCTCACGCCAGCGGATTTCTACAAGAGTATGACGACTTACGCTGATCATATGGTCTGGCAAAACGTATACCGACCAAACACACATGTGGGTGATGTGTATCTGAAGCTGACGGTCATTGATGACGTGCTGATCGTGTCCTTCAAGGAGCTATAAAAATGAAATGTCCTTTTTGCAGTACAGCGGAACTTATCCACGACACGCGCGATCTACCCTATACATACAAGGGCGAAACAACAATCATTTCTGCTGTAACGGGCGACTTCTGCCCTGCTTGCGCCGAATCTGTTTTGGACGCTGCGGAATCAGAGCGTGTTATGTGCGAAATGCGCGCACTTTCGAAGCAGGTCAACGCAGCTATTGTCGATCCTAGCTTCATTGCCCGTGTGCGTAAAAAACTCGCACTTGACCAGCGGGAAGCCTCTGAAATCTTCGGCGGTGGTATTAATGCTTTCTCGCGCTACGAGAATGGCAAAACTAAGCCGTCGCTAGCTTTAGTGAAACTTAAGGTGTTAGATCGTCACCCCGATTTGCTCTCTGAAATCAGGACGGGGTAATTCCGTCTTGCACCACTAGAAATTGTGCCAGCGCACTATAAAACATTCTCAACCTGGCGGGGATTAAATCCCCGCCGATTTTCTGTCTTTCATACACAAATCCTTCGGAGCTCAGGCCGCTTATAAGTAGCCACGCGGGAAGAGGAACTCTACGCGCTGATACAGAGCATGAAAAACAGGGCGGCATTAACAGTTCACAGTTAGCTGAAAGACTGGGAATTACCCCACAGGCAGTAGCTAAGGTTGAAAAAAACCGATGAAAAAGTGAGAAGGCTTACCCGATTGCTATCAATTGCATGGGATCAATATAGGCGTTGATGAGTTCAATTGCAGAATAATCATTCTCTTTTTAATCATGTTTTCTATAACTCATTAATTCACAGCAATCCTTGTAAAGTCAGTTTTTAAAAATATAAAATGGGACTAAATACGGTAAGAATTAGCTATATTCGTGCATTTAATAATTATCTTATTTACTTTTTCCCTATATTGTGATTTATTAATGCATGATGTAAATTGAAAAGGTATGTTTATATGTTACGTAGGTCTTCTATATTATAGGTAAAGTATTCAGGTTTAAGATATCAAAGATAAAATAATTAGATTGCTCTTATTCACATGATGAAAAATACATAGTATAGTATTAATAGAAAATCTGATTGGATGAAGAAATTAAATCTCAACTTTTCTTATTTTTCGAAAGCTAAACTACTTTTCACTACTATACGATATTCTATTGATATATAAATATGAAATTTACAAAAGCCCGCCTAATCAAGCTATTACCAGTTGTTGCACTCTTCATTTTTTGTCTTCTAGCCCATATCTCTATGGGCTATCGTTTGAAAATAGGGTATGTATTCGCTATATTCTTTATTTTCCTATTGCTAAACAAGGTCACCATCATTTACAGAGTTCTTCTTGCCGTTCTTGGCATAGCAGCTATCATTTATGCCCCTGTAGGGCTGACATATGGATCACCAAACTTCAACTCAATTCTTTCGTTATTCTATACAAATAAACAAGAGGCCAGTGAGTTTATCTCTTCTATTCCAATTGAACATTATCTTTTTAGTGCGCTTATCTTGATGTTTTGCTTTTTATCGCTAAAGGTCAGCATTAATTTATATAAAAAGGTTAATGTATTTCTATTTTCTTTTGCATTAATCACGATAATACATCACCCTTTAAAATCTTTTATACAGGGTGAAGAGTTTAATATCTTTGACTCAGGTCTTCCTGAAATCAGAGTAGTCAAAGATGTTACCATCAACTTTATAAGGGTAAAAAGTGAATATAAAAAAATGCAGGAAATATTGAGAGAGAAAGATACGTGGGGAACAGTATCGGCACAGTCCAAATATAACACTTACATCGTTGTTATTGGGGAGAGTGTACGTAAAGATTTTCTGAATGCATATGGATTCCCTATACACAATACGCCTTTTATGAGTACAGTGAATGGGACGCTCTTTACAAACTATATCTCAGCAGGCCCATCAACCCAGATATCACTGGCAAATTCACTAGCAATGGTCAAAGATGGTAGAGAGATCTTAAGTAATAATATTGTTACACTAGCGAAAAAAGCTGGCTTTTATACCTATTGGATATCAAATCAAGGTTCGATGGGGTTATTTGATACTCCGGTTGCCAGTATGGGAGCTAGGGCTGATTCTCCATTATTTATTAAAAAAGGTGAATCCAGTTCTGGTCTTAACAGAAGTATGCCTGATACAAATATAATACCCATTGTGAAAAAAGTCTTAGAAGATAAGAAAGAGAAAAAGTTAATTGTTATCCATTTAATGGGATCACACTCTCCTGCTTGTACCCGAACAAATTATGAATACAAGGTGTTTTTTAAGTCAGAGCAGGTTTCTTGCTATAAATAGCTTTTCATAATTCTGCTACACATGGCCTTCTTCAACCCATTGTTATATATGGAGTTATGAGTGGCATAAGATGTAGCGCTATTTTAGAATCTTATTTATACAGAGTATTGAAAATACTGATAATTTACTGTCAATAATTACTGATGAAGTGCAGAAAAATGAGAAGAATTGGTCCTTGATGTATTTTGCTGATCATGGAGTGTCTTTCTTTGAGAAAGATACTAAGAAAATGAGACTTGCTCATAACGATAAATATAAGCAGAACTATCAGGTTCCCATGTTTATTACTTCCTACGACGATACATCACGGAAATTTATTAATGCTTAACGAAATTCAATGAACTTCTTAACACTATTTTCAGAATGGACAGGTATTAAAGAGCCTACAATACCTGAAAATTGTAAAATGTTGTCTAATGAAATGTGTGAAAACCAAGATGATGTTTTGAATTTCAGCAATAACATCATGGAATACAGCTCATTACTAGAAGATAAAATTCCAAAATGAATTTCATGTTGTAAAAAAACACAAACAGAATTTGTGTTGAACCTGATTTTTAGATAAAATTAACAGGTAATAGTGATAAGGTTAGACTAATTTATGAAAGCTAAAAAAATTGTTCTTGTAGCCTACGATATGCCGGGCTTCGGAGGATCAGCTGATATTAAAATCCTGTGTATTGATGCTCTACTCCCTGTTTTGTGATCTAGCTATAGAATACCATAATCGATACCTTCTGGTACTTCACGAAAATTGTTGAGGATAATAATGAGATTGTAATGCCTTGTTTTAGATAAACTGACGTTCTTTGATGTTGAGGTATGACTTATCATTTTAAGTGGCTTTCTCTCGTCACTATAATTGATTAACGTATGGTATAGCATGAGTTTATTTATTTGTACTTGAAAATCACAGTGATATTACTATGTTATGATCGAAGTGTTCAGGTTTAAAAAAATATTATTTTGATTTACATGATAAAAAATATGTTGTATTTTATTCTTAAATTGCTCAAATGGATAAAGATATTGCGATTAACTATAGTATAGCCAATCAAGAAGCGGGCATAAGAGAATATAAAATTTGTTAAGTTATATTGATATGTATAACATAGTGTCAGCCATACCAAGCTATGATACGTATATTATTTCTGTTGATAACGGAATGCCTATGAGCTTTATGAATATGTATGCTTTCCGATGAAAAGCATTCCTTTTTAAGAACAATGCTAATAGAGTTTTTTTACTAATTACAACATCCCAGTTGGCTTGTTAACTTAGTTATCACTGGTTAATTCATTGGCAATTGTAAATAAATAGTAGTAAAGGTGATTATCTATATGATGACTAAAACTAATGATACTCATGGTTGTATTCCAAAGAAGTTATCAATTGCAGTAGCTGCGCATAACCTAGAAAAACTAATTTTCAAATGTGTAAGCACCATAAAACATGCTTTATCTCAATGCGATCCTGAAGAATATGAAGTTTTTCTGATAGATGATAGCTCTTCTGATTCGACTCCATCAATCTTAAAAAAATTTTCTGAGGAGAATGAGTCCTTTGTTTATATAAGAAAGGAGTTTAGAAACGCAGGTAAAGTAAAAAAATATGCTGTAGAGATAAGTAATGGAGAGTATATAACATTCGTTGATGGTGATGACTTTTTATCTGACTTCTCTATGAGAGAAATTTTAGATTTCTTAGAGTATAATAAACCAGATATATTTATCAGTAGGTTAAATGAAGTAAGAAAAGATTCAGATATAATGGAAAAATCAAAATTACTGTCCTCTGTAGAACTTCACAGAGATACAGCAATAAAAGAATTCTTAATTCATAAAAAATATCAGGCTCATTTAATAGGGAAATTTTTTAGGAAAGAATTGTTCCATGGGAGTAATTTCCCTGAAGCTCCTTGTTATGAAGATGCATTGTTATTCCCTTTGTTATTGATCAAGTGTAATAATATTCATTATACTGAGATGAAGTACTATAATTATGTAAAAAGAGAGGGAAGCCTGTCTAATTCCATTAATGAAGTTAAAGTAAATATAATGGCAGAGGTTATCTTAATAACTGATAAAACTTTCGGGAGAAAATTTAGGAATCTTACAGCTTGCCATGCTATAGAGCTTATCTATAAGTACGGAGATAAATTATCAAAGGAATATTTTGATTCTATTTATGAGATAATAAATAGTCTGTCTACATTAAGATTTATATTAGACTCTAATGTTCGATTTAGTTTTAAAAGAAAACTTATTAATATAAGAAAGAAATAAAATTTCAAAGGTGAAAAATCCAATATTTTCTCTCACTAGAGAAAATATTGCAGAATAGATAATAGGAATTCTTCAGTATTCAAATAAGAAGATTGTTGTGTATAAAATTATATACAATGTTGTGGGGGATATTTATCCGTCTATGAGTAGAAAAGATGAATCATAAACACTGTATAGGAATACACAAATATTTAATATATTATCTTTTACTAAAAGGTTAAAAGTGTCTTAAAATAAAGCAATTTATTATGACACTATGAGTGTGGTGATTTTTTGGTCACCACACTAAGTAATAGTGGATTCTAGAGAAATCGATGAGTAAATATTATGTTCTTTTCTGATTCAAGTGATGTTACCTTAGTTATTACAAGTTGTGGTCGATTTGATTTATTAAAGCAAACCATTGAATCATTTGATAAGTATAATTCTTATCCTATAAAAGAGGTCGTTATAACAGAAGATTCTGGAGACAAATCTATTTATTCTGTTATACCTCAGCACTGGTTACCATATTGTGAAATTATTTTAAATAATCCTAAGCTAGGGCAGATTAAGTCAATTGATCTGGCGTATAGTAAAGTGAAAACTGACTATATATTCCATTGTGAAGACGATTGGCTTTTCTATCGAGATAAATTTATCGAAGATTCTTTTGCTATTTTGAAATCTGATGAAAACATACTTCAAGTATGGCTCAGGGATTTAAAAGAGGATGTGATGCTTCATTATCCATTCCATTACCCTAGTAATTTCAGAGAATTAGAAGGTGTTTGTTTTTCTACTCTGGAAAGTAATGATCCCAAATGGAGAGGATTTAGTTTTAATCCAGGGCTTAGAAGAAAATCAGATTATGAGCTATTCATGCCATACAATTTAGCTAATGACACAGAGATGACACTATCAAAAAAATATGCTGAAATAGGTAAATATGCAGTTATTTTGGATAAAAGTGCAGTTAAGCACATCGGTTGGGATGATCATATAGAATCAGATGAAGAGATAACGCAAAGAAAAATCAAAAATAGACGAAAAATAAAGTATTTTACTTTTGGTGTAATTACAGGATGCGTTTTAATGTATTTTATTAAAGGATTTTAATTAATATCTATTTTGTTTGTGAATATTAATAAGCAATTTAATATTCTAATCGTAATGCACGCGATTAATGCTATACGAGGGGCTCCATGCCCCTTATTGAAGTTCCATCAATATAATTAACCTCAGCTCTAGCTCTGCTTAAGAACAGAGATTTCAGAAGCACGTAGATTCAGACTCGGGCTTATCGCTTGGAATGTAAATGCGCCGCTTCTATGCGTTTCGTGCATTGACACTCAAGCATTTTTATGCCGATAACGTATCAATAGTAAGTTTGTCAGACATTTGTTCAAGCTCAGTCCGGTGATTTTCATCACTGTTTCACGGTCGATACTTGCACTCCGGTGACTGTTCTGACAGTCACCGTAAGATCCTCTTTTAACATAAATCATTGAATACTGATTAAGAACTCTCAGCACGAGTTAGTGGCGTATTTGCTCAAGTTCGTTTTGACTCAACCCGGTCGTTTTCATTATCGTTTCACGGTCAATACCCATGTCGATCATCGCACACGCGATTTTCAGGATCCCCCGTTTTTCGCCTTTATGCAATCCTTCTTGGAGTCCTTCTTGGAGTCCTTCCTGGCGTCCTTCTTGGCGCCCTTCCTGGCGTCCTTCCTGGCGTCCTTCTTGGCGCCCTTCCAGACGCCCTTCAATAAACCCTTTCTGGTGCCCCTTCTGCTCCAGTTTCTGCGCTATTGTCATTAGTACCTCCTCATACCTCGGGGACTGTTCTGCCAGTCGCCGGATAAAACCCTCTGGATCGGCAGTATCTCCCGCCTGTAATAAGTAGTTTAGCACGCTTTTTAGCTGTTCA
>NZ_JBEJZY010000029.1:0-67772 GCF_040256935.1 Photorhabdus viridis | reverse complement strand
GCCGAAAAAAGCCCCGAGCTTGCATTGGGCCTTCATCAATCTGGGAAAACTGGCCGACTGGTACGATTCCAAACGCACGGGTCGAGTCGGATGGGAACGACTTTGGGAAGGTTGGTTTCGGCTGCAAACCCTGATAGACGGCTATTTGCTGGCTAAATCGGTTGATTTGGAGATCTGATCAAGAGACAGGCCAATGCCGGGGAAATGGTGATTGAGAATAACTTTTCCTGATTACCATCGAATCTCAGCCAGCTTGAGTAAATACTCAGGTATAGGTGCTGCCCGGACACATGAATGAATAAATAATTTGTTGAAATAACAAGGGATTTTGGTTTAAGATGCACTTTAGCCCAACGGGTAAGTTCCTCGGTCTTAAACCTTTTCACAATGCTGAAACGCATGAACATAGGGTGGCCCCTTTCATTCATTGAAACCGCCGCAACGAAAGGGCATTTCCCTTTTGCCCCTCGCCCTCGGGGGCCATGCTGAGCCCCTCCCCAGTATGCGTCGTCAAGCTGAATAAACCCGCCGAGAGTCATCCCGTTCTTTCATCGCTTTCATTAGCTTGTGTTTCATACGCCATGCAGCGTTGTAGGAAATGCCCAGTTGACGTGACAATTCAAGTGCAGAAATCCCATTTTTCTCCTGAGTCATGAGATAAATCGCCAAAATAAAGGTAATTTTGACGCAGAAAACAATGTGCCGGCCGTCAAAGATGTCTGATGATGGCATTGATTGCACTGATAAAGGAAACAAGATTTTAACTGGCAATACTTATCATGCCCACAATGAGGGCAGTGATACCCCGTAGGCCAGCGCATATCGAACACCTGTTTCTGGCATTGTTCTTCATGACCATATAATAAAATAAACTCATGAATAGAAATGCCTTTTTGGAATTGAATCTGATTTTTAGCCATTTTCATTTACCTCCACACAGACTTATTTTAAGTATACGCCTATGGGAGCTGAATTTAAGTGATAATCAGGAAAAATAATATGCCATATGGTGAAAGAATTACTGTAGATGGCTGGCAACTGGAAATTAAACCGCCACGCGCAACAAATGAGTTGCCAACGATCATTCATGCCCGTTATGTAGGAGCACATTAAATGGATATAGAAATTAAAAGTCCTGTAAATATTACACTGGATGTAATAGAACTTGATGAGCACATACCATCAATGAAATTTAATCTTACAATCCGAGTAAATAAATTTGGTTATAGTTCAGATGTGAACTTACAGCTATGGATAGAATGTCAATGTTTTGATGCGTTTGTCGATAACATGCGTAGAAACGATATTGCTCTTCTTAAAGATATGAACGGATCTTTTGAATTGTTATTAAATCCTGTCCAGAATTTGCTTGAGTGGTCATGTGCTAAAGAAGATCTGGATGGTTATACTACATCAGCAAAGGGTAGAGAAAAACTAACTGATGATTCAAGACACGCGTTATACGAGGCATTTAATGATTATCCTAAGTGGTGGTAATCAATAAATATTGAATCCCGGCCATGAGCCGGGAGCTTCCTGCTTTTAGCCGTCAGTTGTTCTCAACGAGCCGGATAATCAACTGTCCGCGCTCAACTGTAGTGGTCTAATAAAAACGGCTTATTCCCTGCTATGTTTAATGTATTCATCGACGATGCTATCTTCCGCTTATTTTACATTTACCTAACCTGCTATGACCATTTAAAATCACGAAAATAGAGATATTAAATATTTTATATAAAAGACGGATTTAACTATAAGTGTAATTTTTTAAAAGAATATTGATTATATTTAATCAAAGTCTATTTATCATTAACAGAGAATTGAAAAAAATCAGCAAAAAAAGATATTACTCGGAAAAGCATAAAAGGATATCTTGATACCATCAAGCTATTTACTGATTGATTTATGAAGATAAAAGACTTATAAAAACTGTTCAGGATTGCCAGTAAAACAGCGTCAGTAAAGATAAAATCGAGTATGATTAACGTTGGTTAAACGTAAAATACAATATACTATGATGATTAAATTCAATAAAAATAAGATGTTAAAAAAATAACTTTTAATAACAGTTTAAAACCTTTCCATCATAAATCTATCAGCGAAAATGAGAAAAAGAATTGACTTTGTTAATGCTTTATATACCACGCAAAAAAGGATAAATAAAAACAGGAATCGGTTGATCAGATAATCTATTTTCTAAAAGGAACCGACTTTAATAACGTTTTTAACCGGTGAATAAACTCTTTTATAAATCAGTTAAATAATCATTCATAAAAAATAGGAATAACAAAATCCGAAAATAAATAACTTAACCGAAAAACGATTGATTTTTGCATTTTCACATTTCTCTATGTAGTGTGTGATGCTATGAAACACGCATATGAATATCGGTTTTATTCCACATCTGAGCAAACTGAACTGTTAGCTCAGATGGTTGGTTGTGTTCGTTTTGTCGATAATTCCCTCCTCCAGTGACGAACTGACGTCTTTTACCAACGTCAGGAGAAAATCAGCTATACCTTAACCAACAGCCGCTTAAATGCGATTAAAAAAGATCCTACTTTTGTGTGGCTCAATGCGGTTTCCTGTGTTCCTTTGCAGCAGGTATTACGTCACCAACAAGCCATCTTTAAAAACTTTTTCGACGGCCGTACCGGATCCACATTCAAATCAAAACACCACAAACAATCTACAGAGTTTACCAAAGCGCTTTTAAGTACCGTGACGGTCATCAGCTATATATGGCAAAAAACGAACCGCTGGTGCTACACTGGTCACGTCCTTTACCATCTACACCTTCGACTATCACTAAATGAAGTGGGAATCCTCTCCCTTTCGGAAGAGGGGCAGTCAAGACTATTCTTATAATGATCTATACCCGTTATCTTTCAAGTTGCCTCTTTGTTGGCTGCACTCACTCACCCCGGTCACATAGTTCGCTATGCTCCCGGGGATTCGTTCCCTTGCCGTCGCGATGCATCTTGAAATCCATAGGGTATATATTCATATAACCAGCCAAAAATTAGGCTGTTCCTCCAACGGTCAAGTTGTCCAGTTTCAAAGTAGGCTGACCAACACCAACAGGTACGCTCTGGCCCTCTTTGCCACAAACCCCAACACCTTTATCTAGTTCAAGATCGTTTCCTACCATAGAGATCTGCTGCATAGCCTCAATACCGGAACCAATAAGGGTCGCACCTTTCACCGGCTTGGTAATCTTGCCGTTCTCAATCAGATAAGCTTCAGATGTCGAGAACACGAATTTACCGGAAGTGATATCCACTTGGCCGCCACCAAAATTTGGCGCATATAAACCATTTTCTACACTACCGATGATCTCTTCCGGTGTGGAATGACCCGCCAGCAAATAGGTGTTAGTCATACGAGGCATAGGCAAATGGGCATACGATTCACGGCGGCCATTGCCCGTCGGCGTAACCCCCATTAAACGTGCATTCATTTTGTCCTGCATGTAACCTTTGAGGATGCCATTCTCAATCAATACATTGTATTGCCCAGGAACGCCTTCATCATCAATTGCCAATGAGCCACGGCGACCTTTTATCGTGCCATCGTCAACTACCGTACAAAGTTCAGAAGCGACTTTCTCACCAATCTGACCCGAGAATACGGAGGTACCACGGCGGTTAAAATCGCCTTCCAGCCCATGACCAACAGCTTCATGCAGTAACACACCCGGCCAACCTGCTCCCAAAACAACTGGCATAGTACCAGCTGGTGCGGCAACAGCGGAAAGATTTACCAGCGCCATACGAACAGCTTCACGCGCAAATTGTTCTGCACGGATCTGACCACTTATCATTTCCAAAAAATACTCATAACCATAACGGCCGCCGCCACCGCTGGTACCATGTTCACGTTTGCCATTATCTTCCACCAGCACCGTGACAGATAAGCGAACCAGAGGACGAATATCAGCAGCTAAAGTCCCATCGGTCGCTGCAACCAATACCTGTTCGTAGACCCCTGTCAGGCTGGCATTCACTTCCTGCACTCTCGGATCTTCGGCACGAGCGACCTGATCCACCCGGTGCAATAACGCAATTTTCTCTTCACGGGAGAAACTTCGCAACGGATCGATTGCCGCATAAAGTTGAGAATAAGCCACTTCTCCCAAGGTATGAATGTTACCATTTCCTGTTTCATGGACGATGCTGCGGGCAGCCTGTGCGCTTTGTTGCAATGCATTCAATGTGATCTGGTCTGCATAAGCAAAACCGGTTTTTTCACCACTGATAGCCCTAACACCAACGCCCTGATCAATATTATAGGAACCATCCTTAATAATCCGATCTTCCAGCACCCAAGATTCATGACAGCTGGACTGAAAATAGAGATCGGCATAATCCAGCCGACGTTCAGCTAGTTGACCAAGTACTGAAAACAGATCTTGATGGCTTAATTTATTTGCAGCCAGTAAATGTTCACTGACAGAAGTTAAACTCATAATTGATACTCTTTAATTTGCTGTATTCTTTTCAATCAGGGAAGTCAACTGCGGCCGGAAGCGGTTATGTTTCACCACTTTCATCTGCTCACGCATAATCTTCAGGCTCTCCGCCCTGACATTCAGTTGTAATGCACTGACTGCATCTGGATTTTTCTTAATCACTTTCCCCCAGCCGTCTACAACCATTGAGTGGCCCCATGTTTGACGGGTTCCATGTACACCAACCTGAGCCGGTGCCAACAGAATACACTGGTTTTCAATAGCGCGGGCCCGTAACAGTGGCTCCCAATGCGCTTTTCCTGTTAAACGGGTAAATGCCGCAGGCACAGATATCAACTCAGCGCCTTGCTCACGCAAAGCCTGAAACAGCCCAGGGAAACGCAGATCATAGCATATGGTCATACCAAGACGACCAACAGGTGTATCCACAACGGTAATATGTTCCCCGCGCTGGAAAACAGACGATTCGTTATATGATCCATGTTCATCATCAATATTGACGTCAAACATATGTATTTTATCGTAACGTGCGCGGATCTCACCCTGATCATCAAACAACAGACTGCTGCTGGTGATCCGTTCAGGATTTTCACGACTGATAAGCGGCATAGAACCAATTAATAACCAGACACCATAACGACGAGCGATCTCACTGACAGCTTGCTGCAAAGGCCCTTTTCCCTGCGGTTCTGCATGATGACGATAGCTGACAGCATTAGCAAACAACAATGCATTTTCCGGGGTCATCACAAGCTTGATCGTATCCGGCAACTGCTTAATTTGTTGTTCAATTTGCGCCAAATTATGTTTGATATTCTCACCGCTACATAACTGTAAGAGTGCAACATTGACGTTTCTCATGTTCCTCTATTCTCCTTAAGTTGACGTAGGACTTCATCAATTTTCGGTTGTTCAAGATTACCGGTAATCCGGTAACGAATAACCGATATCTTATTCCATAACGGCCCCAAGACCTTGGTTGCCGCAAATAACGCGGCACCTGCTACCGGATTGATAACAAAAGCCGTTGCTACACCGACAGTAGCAGAAATTTCTGGCGTGACGATAGCTTCTATATTGATCTGTTGGCGAACAAGATCAATCTCTCCTTTCGTTATCACATCAGCAATCAGCCCATCGATCCGTAAATTTTTAGTCTTGAGTATCCCATTATTTACTGAAACATCGCCACGGATTGAATCAAATTCAAAATCCTGGCTAAAAGTATCACTAAAATCGAACTGCAATTTACGCAACAAAGCATCAAAACTGACCAGTTTTAGTAGCTGACCGGCACTTCCTCCGCCCAATTTCTCGATAGCGCCTTTGCCTAAATCGCTTTTAAAATTTCCATTCAGTGTCTGTAAATCGGGTTTCCACGGTGTATCCAACCAGTTAAAATCAAAATAGAAGTTAAACGGCGACTTAACAATTGGCACGACAATACCAAGGTAAGATGCCATCTCATCAAATTTTTCACCGGAGAATTGTCCCATAAGATGAGTATTATTCTCTCCAGCACTTTCTTGCCAACGACCTGTCAAATTTAGTTTACTGACGCTGTTGTCCACCATTCCATCTCTTAATACAAGCGAATGACCTTCTGGTATCAGGGAACCAGACACCTTCCCAAGTTTCAACCCCATAATCCAGCACTCAGAGCAGACAATATCTAATGAAGGCCATTGGTTCAGTGAATAACGCTGAGTTGTACCTGTTTGAGATTGCTTAGATAAATCTGATTCAGGCTGCTGAGGGCTATATTGCAGAGGATTATAGTAAAGATGGCTCAAATTCAGCTGCCACGGGCCACTATTACGAATATTAAGCTTACCGTTGATTTCCTGACTATCAGCACTAACCTGTGTTCCCCAGGACTGTTGTTCTACATCTAACGATAACTGATTCCAACGCTGTCCCCCCACATCCAGTGACGGAAGCGACACGCGCAGATGTTGTGGCAACAGAGCTCTTCCTGCCAATGAAGAATTTGAAGTCAAAGGCGCAATTAGCCCTAACCACTCTTCACCCTCAATTGCCGGAAGATTCAATTCCAATAACGATTTTTCAGGTAAGTCAGGAATTTCGTCACCGTTACTTTGTAAAATTCCCCGTGACAGTTGAGTACTTTTCTCTGCCAAACTCCATTGAGTATTAAACGCATACTGCTTACCTAACGTCCCTTTTACCCGCAACTGATCCATATCACCATCAGCCAGAATATGAAGCGTTTTCAGTTTACGCAGTTCATCTGCTCTCAAGACAGATAAATGGCTATCTACTTGTGACAAATCAGCGTCGATTTTCACATCATATTGGGCCTTACCCTGAAACGGTAAACTAATACCCACTTTCCCTTCCCAGTCAACAGAACCAGAAAGCGTTTTGGCAACTGCTGGTGGTAGTTCAGGTAATTTTGCAGCAGCCCAATGAGCATTCAGACCAACATCTACCCGATAGTTTTTTGATAAGTTCTTGGTAGCAAAATCAACAGTAACAGGCTGTCCAAACCATTGCACTGATAATTTGTCACTTTGTAAATTACCATTATCAAAGCGGAACCGGCCACTGACATTTTTCATTTCACTGCCCAGCGGCTTAATCAACAAATGGTTATCTTTTAAAGTGACCTCACCACTGACATCCACATTGCCGCCATTGAGCGGAATATCCAAATGCAAATTACCCGCAACCTGACCACCAATCTGTAATGTATTAAGCGTTTCACCAACAGAATCCGCTAACGGGCTATGGGTAAAATATTCATGAATATCTTTACCATCTCCCAGAATATCAGCATCAATTAACAATTTCTTTTTACTATAATCAGAAATTACCGCCGAAACATTATTTGCTTTCACTTTACCAAGCGCAGTTTGCGCAGCCCGCATCCACAAACCGTTATTATGGAAATTAAGATCAATATTAAGATCCAGCAGCACAGGCCAATCTGGTTGATACTGGAAAGTAGCATGACGCAGTGGAGCGAAAACCTGAAACTGACCATTATTATTTACAAATGGGAAATCTTTGGGATTGCCTTGAAAAACAAAAGTTGCGTTTTCTATTTGCCCTTTAATAATTGAAGCGGTCAGATAGTCAGTCAGAGATGTCCCCATCAAAGGCTCAGGAAAATATCTCCAGGCATCACTCGCATCATAAACCCGTACTCCCGCCAGAATACTCAGCACCGGAGGCTGCTCTTTTGGCTGTTGATAACGAAAATCACCATTGACCCACAATGATTTCGCCTGCAAATCCAACCCCTGACTCCAAAGTTGTAAACCTCGCTTATCCTGCCGCCAGAATATTTCTCCATGACTTTGGGATATCTCAAACGGCGCCAGGAACATATCGCGATAATCAGCTACGCTACCTTTCAAAGCAAAGTTAAGTGCGCCTTGCTGCAAGCTACCGTTGAGAGAACCAGAGAAATTATCAATAGAAGGCAGCCCCTGCCAGCGCTGCCAACTCACATCCTGCCATTGCATACTCATTAGGAAATCATCTGTAATTTCCGGTGTTATATCGAGAGCAAGATGATTGACTAATCCTTGCGGCTGGCGATGTTCCCAATCTCTGACAACATCAGGAGTCAAAAAAGAGAAAGTGGGTAAAATACTGCTCAACCGTTCGAGTTGAATATTCTTCGCCCGGATACGCCAGTGATCTTTACCATCATACTTCTTAGCTTCCGGCAGATAGAGCACAGACGCCTTGCCTGACGGCCATTGCTGACCGTCAGTGGCCAGGCTTGCCAATTCAGGCGCATCAAACAACCAACCATTATCCTGACGGCGCATCCGTAACACCAGATCACTGACAGAAAGACGGTGAGATTTGTCAGCAACTTTCCAATTAGCTTCTCCCTGACGTAATTGCAGTTGACCACCATCAATTCGCCCATCTTTAAGCGTAATCCAGCTAGACAAACTAAATTCAGCATCTTTCAGCCCAGTATTATCCTGCAACCAACGACTCAACCACGGATGCATATCAACATTATCTGCCTGCAAATAAACAGTGCCGTTATCCAATACACCGTTAGTGTCACGCAAATCAAATTTAACCTGTACATTCCCATGCTGATTATTAATAGAAGAAAGGCTGACTTCCCCTTGAGCACGATGATAGTTATTTTTATTCAGCCAAGTTAATTGTGGTAACAACAGATCAACCCGTTCACCAGAGGGGGTAAGAAAAGTAAGGTGGCTATCTTGCAGATTAAAATGATCAAATTGTTCGAGAAACAGATTAGAAAACGTATCTGATTGGGAAAACATATTACCGCGTTGATCATTAAACAACGGTTGATGGTAATCCACCTGTAATTGATAAAAAGTCAGATCGCGAAAATCCCAGCGCATTCTCAGTAAAGATAACCAGATATCCAATGCAACCGTGATTTTTTTTGCCTTCACATCTGCACTGGCAGTTTTCACATTGATATCACGTAATTCAAGAACAGGCCCAAAAGATTCCCACTTTCCAGCAATATATCCAACATCAACAGGTACACCAGCAATTGACTCAACTGTAGCGAGCAATTGCGGGCGATAGCCATTAATATGCGGCAGTAGAAAACGTAACCCACTGACAAGCAAAGCCATAATAATAATGACTATTGCGGCTGTCGCTAATAATATTCCCGGCAGTCGCCTCACACGCATCTCCTTGGTTGCCAGCACCGTTATGCCAGCAAACCAGATAATTACATCATAACTACGTCAAACTGCTCCTGACTGTAGAGCTGTTCTGTCTGAACTTTTACCTGCTTACCAACAAAAATTTCCACTTCTGCCAGTGCATGAGATTCTTCCCCCCTCAGCGCTTCGACCACGGCCGGTGAGGCATAAATAAGGAAGCGATCTGCATCAACTGCCCGGTGAACACGCACAATTTCACGCATAATTTCGTAACAGACAGTTTCAACAGATTTTACGGTCCCCCTTCCATGACAGGTAGGACAGTCGTCGCAGAGTATATGCTCGATACTTTCACGGGTTCGCTTACGCGTCATCTCCACCAGCCCGAGTTGTGAAAAACCATTAATCGTTGTTTTAACACGATCTTTACTCAGAGCCTGTTCAAGAGAAGCCAATACCCGTCGGCGGTGATCTTCACTATTCATATCAATAAAATCAATAATGATAATACCCCCCAAATTACGTAACCTTAATTGTCTGGCAATAGCCTGCGTCGCTTCAATATTAGTATTAAAGATAGTCTCTTCCAGGTTACGGTGCCCAACAAATGCGCCGGTATTAATATCAATTGTGGTCATCGCTTCTGTTTGGTCAATAATCAGATAACCACCTGATTTCAATTCAACTTTACGATCGAGTGCCCGTTGAATCTCATTTTCTACATCAAACAGATCAAAAATAGGTTGATTGCCACTATAAAGTTCCAGTCTGGCTGTCATTTTAGGAATATATTCACTAATAAATTCCTGTAACTGATTAAACGTCAGACGAGAATCCACACGAATACGATCAAGAGCAGCTCCGGCGAAATCGCGCAAAATACGATGAGCCAGAGCCAATTCGCCATAAAGTTTATTTTTAGTGATATTACGCTTTTTACGCTCGATCACCTTGCTCCACAATCGTTTCAAGAAAGCCGCATCCTGAGCTAACTCTTCGTCGCCAACGCCCTCGGCAGCAGTTCTGATAATGAAACCACCGTGCTCATCACAATAGTCAGCAACAATATTTTTCAGGCGATTACGCTCTTCTTCACTTTCGATACGTTGTGAAACCCCAACATGAGAAGCACCGGGCATAAATACCAAATAGCGGGAAGGTAACGTAATATCCGTAGTTAACCGGGCTCCTTTGGTGCCAAGTGGATCTTTCACTACCTGAACCATCAAATCCTGCCCCTGACGAACCAATTCAGCAATATCTCTGACATGGAAATTCTTTTGTTCTTCACCAGCAATACATTCCGTGTGAGGCACAATATCTGAGGCGTGAAGAAAAGCCGCTTTTTCCAGCCCAATATCAACAAAGGCTGCCTGCATCCCTGGTAACACCCGGCTTACACGACCTTTATAAATATTACCGACAATTCCCCTTTTGGCTTCCCTTTCGACATGGATTTCCTGCAAAATCCCACCATCAATGTAGGCAACGCGCGTTTCTGATGGTGTTATATTGACTAATAACTCTGCTGTCATGTGTTCCTCTTTCCATCAACTAACGCAAAAAACTTTGTGATTAATTCATGCGTTTCCACTAATGGCAGACCAACGACTGAGTGATAACTACCATTCAGCGTTTTGACAAAGCAGCCTGCTTTTCCCTGAATACCATAAGCGCCCGCTTTATCCATTGGCTCACCGGTCGCTACATAATCCAAAATTTCCTGCGTGGATAATTGGCGGAAGGTCACATCTGTAACGACTATATCACTTAAAGTACTCTGACTATCTGATAAAGCAATAGCTGTAATTACCTGATGACACTGACCAGAAAGTGCGCTGAGCATTTCAACGGCATGTTGTTCACTACGGGGTTTTTCCAAAATCCGATCATTCAATATAACAATAGTATCCGCGCCCAACACGGGAAAATCCTCTGGCGCAATAACAACCCCCGCCAGAGATTTATCTTTTGCTAATCGGCTGACATATTGACGCGGAGTTTCACCCTCTTGCCATTGCTCCTTTACCTGAGGAGAAAGAATTTCAAATTTAAAGTCCAATAATTCAACCAGCTCACGCCGCCTTGGTGAGCCGGAAGCCAGATAGAGGGTTTTCATGATGATATTGTCCTTACTACTTATCTCATTAGGGCTTTTTATTTACCATTCTTGTAATAAAGAGCGCACCAAAGCAAAACTCAAACAAAAGCCGTCGCTTTTGAACGCATTTCAGTGCAAGTTCGCTTCGCCCTCAATAAGAATTTAGGCAGGATAATTCCGCAATTTTGTTAAAAACCGCGCTCCAACCCCTAATGCACATTAAATTGACGACGGATTTTTCGCATTAACAGGAATAACCATGGCCAAAGAATACCGTTGACCAAACTGTTCCAGAATATTTCTGGATGAAAAGCAACATTTGATAACAAAAACTCTGCCCAAAAAACACTGATATCCATCAGCACCGATAAAGCAACGACGACCAAAGCCTGCTGCCAAAGTGCCATATTACGGAATAATTGAAACTTAAATGACACCAAATAGCTAACAAGACTGTAAGCTAAGGCGTTGACACCCAGTGTTGCCCCCTGAATCAGATCTATGATAATCCCCAATATAAAGCCCGTACCAACACTGACCCTGTGAGGTAATGCCATCACCCAGTAAATAAGTAACAGTGCCGACCAGGTAGGCCGGTACATATAAATTTGCTCCGGCCACGGCATAATTTGCAGTACCATCGCAATCAAGAAAGATAACCAAATGATCCAACGCCCATGACTCCGGTATTGATTCATTAACGATTTCCCGCATTTATAAATTTAGCAGACGTTACTGCTGGTTCAGAACTTTCCACTCTTCCTGTCGTTTTGGTTATTTCATTAGAAACAGAGGACGGCGCTGGCGGCCCCATTTCATTTGCATGCGGCAATACCTGAGGCATCATCTGCATTAAACGCTCGTTAGCTACACGATAAACTTCTGATGGAGGCAATGGTTCGGATGGGTTATTATCTGCTCCCCACAATAACAGCAAATAGCGCAAACGCTGTAATTCTGCGGTTGGCCGAGCCTGAATCACAGTATAGGCCCGCTGATTATCGACTTTAACCGACGATACCACAGCTACCGGATACCCCTCCGGGAAACGGCCGCCTAACCCAGAAGTGACCAGCACATCCCCAACCCGAATATCGGTATTACTTGGTAATGACTCAAATTGCAAATCATCAGCACAGCCTGCACCCGCAACAATAGCCCTGATATCATTACGTAAAACCTGGATTGGCAAAGCATGAGTTGTATCACAAATCAGTAATACCCGGCTGGTAAACTGACTGACAGCAACAACCTGACCAACAATACCTTTATCACTAATAACAGGTTGCCCTTCATAAACGCCTTCTCTTGATCCTTTATCAATGACCACCTGATCACTATAAGGATTAGCCTTACCGGAAATTACCTGTGTCACCATCATGTGTTCATCTTGACGCAAAGGTGATCCCAACAGTTCACGCAAGCGGGAATTTTCCTGTTTAAGTTGCCCTAATAGCAGCATCTCACTATTTTTAATCAATAATTCTTGGCGTAAAGCACGATTTTCCAGTTGCAGTTGTTCACGGGAAGCAAGCGTTTCTGACACACCATCAAGTACTTGACGCGGGCCATTGGCAAGAAAATAAAATGGACTGACCACCGTATCCATATAGTTACGGACTTTACTGAGAGCATCAAGGCGGCTGTCTGCCACAACCAAAGTAATGGCAACAATAACAGCAAAGAAAAGTCGTAATTGCAGGGAAGGCCCCCTGCTAAAAATTGGCTTCATAAGCTGCGCTATTCCAAACTGTGCTGTTTCATAAACAATGGAATTCCCAGACAGCAATAGCAAGGAGGTCTGAGTTACCTGTCATTCCTCCCTCACTTGCAAGTTAATACTCACTCCTCACTGAAGAGCTCACCACCATGCATGTCGATCATTTCAAGCGCTTTTCCACCACCACGGGCAACACATGTCAACGGATCCTCTGCAACAATGACCGGAATACCGGTTTCTTCTATCAGTAAGCGATCAAGATTACGCAGTAGTGCGCCACCACCAGTCAGGATCATGCCACGTTCTGAAATATCGGAAGCCAATTCTGGCGGGCACTGTTCAAGAGCGACCATGACAGCGCTGACAATACCCGTTAACGGTTCTTGCAAAGCTTCAAGAATTTCATTGGAGTTAAGAGTAAAGCCACGCGGTACACCTTCAGCCAAATTACGGCCCCGAACTTCAATCTCCAGCATTTCATCGCCAGGATAGGCTGAACCGATAGTATGTTTAATACGTTCAGCAGTCGCTTCACCAATTAGCGCACCATAATTACGGCGGACATAGTTGATAATAGCCTCATCAAACCGGTCACCACCAATGCGTACAGATGATGAATAAACAACGCCATTCAGAGAGATAACCGCGACTTCTGTAGTACCGCCGCCGATATCCACAACCATAGAACCTGTCGCTTCAGAAACAGGCAGGCCAGCGCCGATAGCCGCCGCCATAGGCTCTTCAATCAAAAACACTTCGCGAGCTCCGGCGCTGAGCGCGGACTCACGGATTGCACGGCGTTCAACCTGAGTTGCACCAACTGGCACACAAACCAAAACCCGCGGGCTTGGGCGCATAAAACTGTTGCTATGAACTTGTTTAATAAAGTGTTGCAGCATTTTCTCTGTAACATAAAAATCAGCAATCACGCCATCTTTCATCGGACGAATCGCCGCGATATTACCCGGTGTACGACCCAGCATTTGCTTTGCTTCTTGCCCAACGGCAGCAACACTTTTCGATGAGCCTGCACGGTCCTGACGGATTGCGACGACAGAAGGTTCATTCAATACAATACCCTGACCTTTGACATAAATAAGGGTATTGGCGGTACCCAAGTCAATAGACAAGTCGTTGGAAAACATGCCACGAAATTTTTTAAACATAGCGAAAGGATAATCCTGCAAGCTGGGGACGGAACAAAACCCGTCTACTCTACCAACCACATGAAGCAGGGACAAGGCGCATAAGCACCTGCTTCAATAAAAAAGTGGCTACGTTATTCATATCAACAACGCAATAT
The DNA here is from genome assembly GCF_040256935.1 of Photorhabdus viridis. Taxonomy (NCBI): domain Bacteria; kingdom Pseudomonadati; phylum Pseudomonadota; class Gammaproteobacteria; order Enterobacterales; family Morganellaceae; genus Photorhabdus; species Photorhabdus viridis. The sequence goes on along the minus strand of NZ_JBEJZY010000029.1, from coordinate 53,531 downwards.
TCTACGTTACTTTTTCCAAACGGAGCAGAAAAAAACTGCATAAAAATGGGTTAATTTTACCAATTGTTCCATAACAAAGTGCAGGAACCACCCGGTTTTGCATAATTCAGCGTTATAGCGCCAACGTTACCGTCACAGCCGATCCACTGATCTCTATTTTGACCAGTAGCTATTCCTGTAAGTTCACATATCATCAGACTCTTCTGCTCACTATTTCCGATATTAACTGTAAGTATCAGTCTGTGTAGTAAACAAGCTAATGATGTAATAAATTTCGACCAAAATACAGTATCTTCTGCTGAAAAATAATAAAAAACAGAATTTTCCAAAATAGCTTGCCATATACTGATACTGAAACCTAATACTGACATCATCGGAAAAATGCCGAACAGAATCCGCTTAACAATTAACCAAAACTTTATTTTTTCTTATCTTCTTTATGTAAACTGCCAATTTTTATCTATTCTTATTTAATAACAAAACGACTCACAGAGAACGGAACCATCTAATGAAAGCTCTGCTACTAAAACAACAACAGAATCAACTATCAGCGTCCATAGAAGAAGTTGATGCTTCTCACCTTCCCGTGGGAGACGTTACCGTCGATATTCACTGGTCAACCCTAAACTATAAAGATGCATTAGCAATCACAGGTAAAGGGAAAATTGTCCGCCAATTCCCAATGATACCGGGTATTGATTTCTCTGGGATTGTGCACAGTACAGAAGATCCCCGTTTTCATATCGGTCAGCATGTACTGTTAACCGGCTGGGGTGTAGGAGAAAATCATTGGGGCGGCCTGGCAGAACAAGCCAGAGTTTCAGGGGAATGGCTGACACCTTTACCAACTGGTTTAAATGGCAGGCAAGCAATGATCCTTGGTACTGCCGGCTTTACCGCGATGCTGTGTGTTACCGCGCTGGAACAAGGCGGCGTTAAACCAGAAAGTGGGGATGTTATTGTAACCGGCGCCAGCGGTGGTGTAGGAAGTACTGCGATAGCGCTTCTTTCACAACTTGGCTATTCCGTTGTTGCCGTTAGCGGCAGACAGGAAAATCACGAATATTTGTTATCCCTTGGGGCAAAAAAAGTTCTGCCGCGTAATGAACTTAGCCAACCGCCTCGCCCATTGGAAAAACAACTTTGGGCTGGAGCAATTGATACTGTAGGCGGTAATGTACTGGCAACAATACTGGCTCAAACTCACTATAATGGTACCGTTGCAGCCTGTGGGCTTGCCGGTAGTACAGATCTGCCAGCAACAGTCATGCCATTTATTTTACGGAACGTACGTTTGCAAGGCGTAGAATCTGTCACGGTTCCATCCACCAAGCGATCTGCTGTGTGGCAGCGTTTGCAAAAACTGCTACCCGCTTCTTTTTACCAACAAGCAACGACTGAGATAACACTGGACCAAACCGTGGAATACGCAAATAAATTGATAGCTAACCAAGTTACAGGACGTACATTGGTAAGAATTCGTTAAGAATTGTGATTAGCTTCTAAAGTACAATGGCTTTATTCTTGACATTTTCTCTGATAAGACCAGTATTTAGCTGCTAAATGCTACGATATCATTATAATGTCGGGCTTTATCGCCGAAATGAACTTGTGGCTGTTTTAAAAAGATGACAAATCGTTAATATAGGATTATGTTGGGCAATTGTTGACAAATTGCCGGAGATACCAGCACAATGGCAGACAAATTTCACATTTTACTCCTTAACGGCCCTAACCTAAATATGTTAGGAACCAGGGAGCCTGATATCTATGGCAACTTAACGCTCGACGATATCGTCAGCAAATTATCTGAAGAAGCCCATCAATCAGGGGTTAGATTCAGTCACCTGCAATCCAACGCAGAGTTTGAGCTGATAAATAGAATTCATTCTGCGCAGGGTAATACCGATTTTATCTTGATTAACCCTGCTGCATTCACGCATACCAGCGTGGCACTGCGTGATGCATTGCTGACAGTGAAGATCCCATTTATTGAGATCCACCTCTCCAATGTTCACGCTCGCGAGCCATTTCGTCATCACTCATATCTTTCAGATCTTGCTGTTGGTGTAATCTGCGGTTTAGGGGTAGATGGCTATAGCTTTGCATTACAGGCAGCGGTAAACCGCTTGCAAAACTCAACTAAATGAAATAACAGAAGAGTACGGAATCACACTCATGGATATTCGTAAGATAAAAAAACTGATCGAGCTGGTTGAAGAATCTGGCATTTCTGAACTGGAAATTTCTGAAGGGGAAGAGTCAGTGCGCATCAGCCGCGCATTAGCCCCCCAGAGTTTTCCGGCAGCTCAACAATATATTCCCGTTCAAACTCAACAACCGGCCTTGGCTAACGCTGTTGCTCTTTCCCAGACGTTGCCGGAAACGATCAGCGAAAAACCGGCAGCAATCAGCGGTCACATTGTTCGTTCTCCAATGGTAGGTACCTTCTATCGTACTCCTAGCCCGGATGCGAAACCATTTATCAACATCGGCGACCGTGTCAATGTGGGTGATACCCTCTGCATCGTTGAAGCCATGAAAATGATGAACAAGATTGAAGCCGACAAAGCGGGTATAGTTAAAGCAATTCTTATGGAAAACGGTCAAGCCGTTGAATTTGACGAGCCATTGGTCGTCATCGAATAACGAGGCGTTCCCATGCTTGATAAAATTGTAATTGCTAACCGTGGTGAAATCGCCCTGCGTATCCTGCGAGCTTGTAAAGAGTTGGGGATTAAAACCGTTGCGGTACATTCATCTGCGGATCGTGACTTAAAACACGTACTGCTGTCAGACGAAACTATCTGTATTGGTCCGGCAGCTTCTGCAAAAAGCTATCTGAATATCCCAGCGATTATTTCTGCGGCAGAAATCACCGGTGCAGTAGCCATTCATCCCGGCTACGGTTTCCTGTCTGAAAACGCAGATTTTGCTGAACAAGTTGAACGTTCCGGCTTTATTTTTATCGGCCCAAAAGCAGAAACGATCCGCCTGATGGGTGATAAAGTTTCCGCTATCAATGCGATGAAAAAAGCAGGCGTCCCTTGTGTACCTGGCTCTGATGGTCCGTTATCTGATGACACAGAGAAAAACAAAGCCATTGCTAAACGCATCGGCTATCCAGTGATCATTAAAGCATCCGGCGGCGGCGGCGGTCGCGGTATGCGCGTCGTCCGCAGTGATAAAGATCTGGAACAATCAATCAACATGACCCGTGCAGAAGCAAAAGCTGCTTTCAACAACGATATGGTTTACATGGAAAAATTCCTTGAAAACCCGCGTCATATTGAAATCCAGGTACTGGCCGATGGTCAGGGTCAAGCAATTTATTTGGCTGAACGTGATTGCTCTATGCAACGCCGTCACCAGAAAGTGGTTGAAGAAGCTCCTGCACCAGGCATCACGCCAGAAATGCGTCGCAGCATTGGTGAACGCTGCTCCAACGCATGTATTGAAATTGGCTATCGCGGCGCCGGTACTTTCGAATTCCTGTATGAAAACGGCGAATTCTATTTCATTGAGATGAACACCCGTATTCAGGTTGAGCATCCAGTGACAGAAATGATTACCGGTGTTGATCTGATTAAAGAACAATTGCGAATTGCCGCCGGTATGCCGCTTTCAATTAAGCAGAAAGACGTCATTGTTCGTGGTCACGCCATCGAGTGTCGTATCAACGCCGAAGATCCGCGCACCTTCCTGCCAAGCCCGGGTAAAATTACCCGCTTCCACTCAGCGGGTGGATTTGGCGTACGTTGGGAATCGCATATTTATGCCGGCTACACCGTACCACCTTACTATGATTCCATGATTGGTAAGCTGATTACTTACGGTGAAAACCGTGATAACGCCATTGCCCGCATGAAAAATGCATTGGCAGAACTGATCATTGATGGCATCAAGACGAATATCGAGCTTCAGCAGACGATCATGAATGATGAAAACTTCCAGAATGGCGGCACCAATATTCACTATCTGGAGAAAAAACTGGGATTACAGGAAACGTAAGACTGGTTTAATGACATCAAAATATTTTTAAGGGGCGTTTAAGCGCTCCTTAAATTTCTGATTTTTAACGCCGGTTTTTATCAATAATAAAAAGAAAAAATTTGTCCTGGCAGTTCGTATAGGCATTAAACGCCTTTTCATCGCATTTTATTATTACCGGATGGGTTTTAACACTGTTTTTACTGTCTTTAACCTTGCGGTTTATTGCTTTTTATTAACTCCACAGAGTCCTGCTCGCTCAGATTAAATCATGTGGATTATCCTTTTTCGTGCCATCTAAAAACAAAGGATTATAGAAACTTTCATTCACGTAAGATTAAATATGCCTTATCTGAAAAAAGAGCAAGCATATCATGAAAAAACAGGTGAAAACTTTAATCAATAAAGATAAAAATAAATGATTAAGGATTTTTTAAAACGGGTAAAAAACTCGACGCTATTATTAATATTGGAAGAGAAAACACAGCAAAAATGGGTTTTAAGTGATAAAACGACAACGTTAATCCAATAACAAGGGTATGGGATTATATCAAAACATTTAATAGTATTAACCGCATTAAACAAAAGTGCTCAAATAAAGGGTAAGCCACTTTGGCGGATTGACGTGGATCTTCAATATCAGAGAAATGGTCAATGAAACTCTCAAGATACATGGTATTAACGCCCAAAAGGGAGTATAAGATCACAACTATTTGTCCGAATCAACTGATTTACCCGTGATTAAAAAACGTTCGCGATCTTGCCCTGATTGCGATAACCGATTTCAAACTATTCCACGCCACTTTTAGTCAATACCTCAACATGCTTTATAGCGTATTCTGTTGTAAAGTTGAAATTATTCAGGTATCCACCATCACGTAATGTGACATCTATATTATTAACCATTTTTCATTCCTATTTTAGTTTCTATTGTTTCTTTATTACCTCTATTACCCGTTATATAAATAATACTACCGACCAAAGAAACAACTGTGATGATAGATGCCACTTTAATAGGTTCATGGTTAGATATATAACCAATAAGCAATGACGCCAGTCCTGCACTACCTAATTGCAATGTTCCCATTACGCCGGAAGCTGCCCCAGCGGCTTGAGAATGAGTGGCAATTGCCGATGCAGTACCTAGTGGCAATAAAAAACCATTACCGAAAGTCAATACTGAGATTGTTAGCACAGAAGTTATCAATGGGTAGGAACTAAAAAACATTTGTATCGTGAAAGCAATACCTCCAACAGCAAAGATGAGATAGCCATGAGAAATTGTCTTTCTCACACCCTGCTGGCGACTTAATTTTTTAGCGGTAAGATTACCCAACACATAACTTAAAGAGAGCATTATATAGGTGTAACCAACATATTTTTCTGGTAATCCCATAGCTGTAAGAATAAATGGAGATTCAATTAAATAAGAAAAATATGCCGTATAAGCGAAACAAGGTATTGCTGCATAGTAAAGAAATTCTTTATTTATTATCACTTGGTAAGTACTAACTAATACATTTTTAAAACTCAATTTTTGACGTTTATTTATTGGTAGTGATTCTTTCAGCACTAGCAAACACAATACAAGCGTAGCTGTTATAAATAAAATAAGAAATAAAAAACAAGCTTTCCAGCCATAATATTCACTTAACATACCTCCGATCATTGGTGCAACAGCAGGTGACATTCCCACAAAAGGGAAAATAATCAGATACAAATTGGCTGCTTCTTCTTTCTCCATCAGATCACTAATAATAGCACGACTTAATGTAATACCAGCACAAGCGCCTATTCCCTGGAATAAACGCAATAATAGTAACTCACTAATATGCGTACTGTAAAAAATACCGATTGTTGAAATCAGCCATATAATCATCCCAGAAATAAGAGCCATTTTTCTTCCTAAACAATCACTTAATGGTCCATAAATAAGTTGAGAAAAGGCTATACCAAATAGAAATATAGCTATTGCACTTTGTATACTAGATTCGCTAACGTGATAATAGCTTCCCATTTTATTCAAGGCGGGTAGAAATATATCCGATGAAACCAATCCCCCCATAGAAAGAAAAGCCATTAAAACGATAAATAATAAAGATGAAGATTTATTGTTCATGGGCCATTAATCAATCAATATAATAAATATTATCCCAAATAAATTCCGTATAAAATAAAAGTCACATGCCAGTTAAATTTACATTAAATGCACAAAATCACTTATTTAATGAAAAAATTAACACCTTGCATGTAAAAACAACAAATTACTTTGCATATTATCTTATACTGCGAGAATTAAGAGCTCTTAATAACAACATAAAGACAAAATCCCACCCACACTTTAGATGAATAATTTCTTACTCTATAAATAACCCCTCCAAATATTGAGATACTTTTACACAACTTATTCAATAATTAACTTTCAGAAAAATAAACTCATATAAATATCAATTAAAAAAATAGTAACACCAACATCACTTTTAGCAAACAAAAAAACACAGAATTTAAGTTCAAAAATGAATAAAAAAAATACAAATCACAACATATAATACTAAAAAGTCATTTTGAGATTCCAGCACGAACATGTACTTGCCCTTTTTGTACCAAGCACAATGCAGTCTGAACATCATTCCCAGCAAGGCAACCTCATCTGAGTATCAGAGAACAAAAACTTCTACATAAATACTCTTTTGAAACAGGTACAGCTCAGTTTCACATCTGTAGTCAGTGCGGAGTAGTGCCTGTTATCATCAGTCAAATTAACGGTCGCGATTATGCCGTAGTTAACGTCAATACCATTGAAAACGTTGACTCTGCGCTGCTTAAATATATTGCTGGTGACTGCTCCCCGCCGTAAAAAACGGCGAGGCTTCCCACTTCTCAGGCTGCCATCGTCTTTATGCATTCTACAAGGATGATCGCAAGTACTTCGAGCTGGATACGTTCTACGCAGAGTACGCGAAGCCCATCGAGGAACGCCGTCTGCCCATGAGCCAGAAGAAGGACGAAAGCGCTATCAAGGTGTACCAGCGTTGGCAAAAGTTGAACAAGAAGTGATTCCCGCGCATCAGGTCCAGTAGGAAAGAAGCTATAAAACACGACATTTAGCCTAGCCTTCACCGGTTTTTAATGCATCAACCAAGAGAATCTGTGTAAATAGATTCTCTCTTTTTTTGTCCGTTGCTATTTTTAAACAAAACTCAGGCTATTAACTACATATCATATTTTTCCTGAATAAACCCACATCTTGCCGTACAATTCCTCCTTTCCCATCTCATTTATTTAATTACCGGAAGAACGAATGGACAGACGATTTGTTCAATCCCATAAAGAAGCACGCTGGGCTGTGTTCTTAACGCTTGCTTATCTTATTGGCTGGCTGCTGACAGCCTATTTACCCAGTGATGCCCCGGGGGTCACGGGCTTACCTCGTTGGTTTGAAATGGCATGTCTGCTACTACCAGTAGTCTTTATTATCCTCTGCTGGTTAATGGTGAAGTTTATTTTCAAAGAAGTCCCGCTGGAGGATGAGAATGCAAAGTGACGTTATCTTACCTCTGCTTGGCTACCTTGCTCTGGTATTTGCTCTGTCAGTCTACGCTTACCGGCGCCGCCAGAAAGGCGCTTTCCTGACTGAGTATTTCCTTGGTAACCGTTCAATGGGCGGCTTCGTACTGGCAATGACCATTACCGCCACCTATATCAGTGCCAGCTCATTTATTGGCGGGCCAGGAGCAGCCTATAAATATGGTCTGGGATGGGTATTACTGTCGCTGATTCAGTTACCGGCAATATGGCTTTCTCTTGGTGTATTGGGTAAGAAATTTGCCATTCTCGCTCGTCGCTATAATGCCGTCACCCTCAATGACATGCTGTATGCCCGTTATGGCAGTCGCCTCCTAGTTTGGTTTGCCAGCCTGAGTCTTTTAGTCGCTTTTGTCGGCGCGATGACCGTTCAGTTTATTGGCGGAGCACGCCTGCTGGAAACTGCCGCAGGTATCCCTTATGGCGCCGGATTAATGATTTTCGGTGTCTCTATCGCGCTCTATACCGCATTTGGCGGCTTCAGAGCGAGTGTCCTCAATGATGCCCTGCAAGGGCTGGTCATGCTGTTAGGCACCGTTTTGCTGTTGGTAGCGATTATCTATAAAGCAGGTGGTCTGGCGGAAGCGGTTGCCACATTACGGACGATCAATCCTGAACTCGTTTCCCCACAAGGAGCAGACCACATCCTCAGCGGGCCTTTCATGGCATCATTCTGGATATTGGTCTGTTTTGGTGTCATTGGGCTGCCTCATACCGCCGTTCGTTGTATCTCCTACCGCGATAGCAAAGCTGTCCATCGTGGGATTATCATCGGCACCATTGTCATGGCAATCCTCATGTTTGGCATGCACCTGGCAGGAGCACTCGGTCGGGCGATTATTCCTGATTTAGCCATTCCCGATCAAGTCATCCCAACATTGATGATCACCGTCTTGCCGCCATTCGCTGCCGGAATTTTTCTGGCCGCGCCGATGGCAGCAATTATGTCAACAATTAATGCACAACTGTTGCAATCCTCTGCGACAATCGTGAAAGATCTCTATCTAAACCTGTTTCCACAACAAATCGTACAGGAGAAAAAACTGGCCCGGATTTCCAGTCTTTCAACCCTAGTCCTTGGTTTGTTACTGCTTTTAGCCGCCTGGCGCCCGCCAGAGATGATTATCTGGTTGAATCTACTGGCTTTCGGCGGCTTACAGACCGTATTCCTATGGCCATTAGCGCTGGGACTGTATTGGGAAAAAGCCAATGCATATGGCGCTGTCAGTTCGATGATTACAGGGGCAGCAAGTTACACTCTGCTCGCCAGTTTCGATATTTATCTATTAGACTTTCATCCGATCGTACCATCACTGCTACTCAGCCTGTTGGCCTTCGGGATTGGTAATACCATCGGCCACCGGTTGCCTCAACGGGTGGTCAAGCTTCATTAGACGAGTCGTTTTAACCTATTTTTAATTAAAGAGAATTGTTATGCCTTGGATACAACTTCGATTAAATACCACAGGACAACTGGCAGAATCCCTGGGGGATAATCTAATGGAAAGTGGAGCAGTATCAGTCACCTTTCAGGACAGCCACGATAACCCTGTATTCGAGCCCCTGCCAGGCGAAACCCGTTTATGGGGAGATACAGATGTCATCGGACTTTATGATGCTGAAACGGACATGAAAACCGTTATCAACCTACTTGAAAAAGTTCCTCAGTTAGGTCAAGGATTTATTCATAAGATCGAGCAATTGGAAGACAAAGACTGGGAGCGTGAATGGATGGATAACTTCCACCCAATGCGTTTTGGTCACCGTTTGTGGGTCTGCCCAAGCTGGCGCGACGTTCCTGATCCCAATGCCGTAAACGTCATGCTGGATCCAGGACTGGCTTTTGGTACAGGTACCCATCCAACCACATCGTTATGCCTACAATGGCTGGACAGCCTCAATCTGGAAGGTAAAACCATCATTGATTTTGGTTGCGGCTCGGGAATATTGGCAATTGCAGCGCTAAAACTCGGTGCCGCACACGCTATCGGCATCGATATCGATCCGCAAGCTATTCAAGCCAGCCGCGATAACGCAGAGCGTAACGGCGTTCTGGGGAGTTTAACACTATATTTGGCGAAAGATCAGCCAAATGATCTTGAATCTGATGTAGTAATTGCTAATATTCTGGCAGGCCCTCTGCGTGAACTCGCACCTATTATCGGTGCATTACCAAAACCGGGTGGCCTGTTAGGTTTATCGGGTATTTTAGCGAGTCAGGCAGAAAGTGTTATTCAAGCCTATACTGATAAGTTCGTGATCGATCCTGTTGCGGAGCAGGAAGAATGGTGTCGGATATCTGGGGTAAAAATAGTAGCAAGTTAGAATTATTTTATTTTGTCATGGTGGCGAGAGTAATTTTTGATCACTCACTGATGATAATCCGTGCTATCAGCAAACTGGCTGATAGAAAAATCCTGAGTGATAAACTTTACCAATGGCATATAACACTATGTTATTTATGAAAAATTATATTTATCCCAGAATGATAGCTGGAAAAAAATTGTAACAAATGTCGATTTGCTCAAAGTTTGGCCTTTCATATTTTGCGAAAAATGCGTAATATACGCGCCCTTGCAGTCACAGTATGGCCACTCTTTCTTCGTCTATGCGTATCGGACAATACCAGCTGAAAAACTGTCTTATTGCGGCCCCAATGGCTGGCATAACTGACCGTCCGTTTCGGTCACTATGTTACGAAATGGGTGCAGGTATGGCAGTATCGGAAATGCTATCTTCCAACCCACAGGTCTGGAAGACAGACAAATCCCGGCTGCGTATGGTTCACAGTGACGAACCGGGAATTCGTTCCGTGCAAATTGCCGGCAATGATCCTGATGAAATGGCAGCGGCAGCGAAGATTAACGTCGCTAATGGTGCTCAGATCATTGATATCAACATGGGGTGCCCAGCCAAGAAAGTGAATCGTAAGCTGGCAGGTTCGGCTTTATTGCGTTACCCGGAATTGGTCGAAAAGATCCTGTCCGCGGTTGTAAACGCAGTAGATGTTCCTGTTACGCTGAAAATTCGCACTGGATGGTCGCCAGAAGAACGAAATTGTGTAAAGATTGCCCAATTGGCCGAGCATTGTGGTATTCAGGCTCTGACGATTCACGGCAGGACTCGATCCTGTTTGTTTAACGGAGAAGCAGAGTACGACAATATTCGGACAGTTAAGCAGACTGTTGCCATCCCGGTTATTGCCAATGGTGACATAACTGACCCGCTTAAGGCCAGAGCAGTGCTTGAATACACCGGGGCTGATGCCCTGATGATAGGCCGCGCTGCTCAGGGAAGACCCTGGATCTTCCGGGAAATCCAGCATTATCTGGAAACAGGGGAATTGCTGCCACCGATGCCGATTGGCGAAGTGCAGCATTTAATGAACGAGCATATACGGGAATTGCACGACTTTTATGGTCCAGGCAAGGGAGCCCGTATCGCACGTAAGCATGTATCTTGGTATCTCCGGGAACATGCTCCTGATGACCAGTTCCGGCGCACATTCAACACCATAGAGGATGCCAGCGAACAGCTGGAGGTGTTGAAGGCATATTTCGAAAATTTTGCGTAATATAAAGAAAAGAGCTGACAGAACTATGTTCGAACAACGCGTAAATTCTGACGTACTAACCGTTGCTACTGTAAATTCACAAGATCAGGTTACTCAAAAACCTTTGCGAGACTCAGTTAAACAAGCACTGAAGAACTATTTTGCTCAACTAAATGGTCAGGATGTTAATGACCTGTATGAGTTGGTACTGGCTGAGGTGGAGCAGCCATTGTTGGACATGGTGATGCAATACACCCGTGGCAACCAAACACGTGCTGCCCTGATGATGGGCATCAACCGTGGCACACTGCGTAAGAAATTGAAAAAATATGGCATGAACTAATCACTATCAATTAGTTCATTAAAAAAGGCACTTTACCTTTTGGTAAAGTACCTTTTTGCCAGATCAAGAAAGGTAATGCCGAATTTTGGGGGACCTTACGCGACAAAATACAGATTATTTAGTTGCCTAGCAATCCTGAATCATCTGCATCAAGTCTCTCTTTTGCCTTTTTTGCGGCAATATGAAGCAGCTTTATTATTTCCTCCTCATCATACAATCTCATACCGCTGGTGTTGGTTTCGTTGGAATAACCGCATCACTAAGCCCCTTATCTATCGCATGAAGCCATATTGATACAGATTGGTTACATGGACCTGCTGCTAACCTATTAGCGGTTTGTCTTGACGAAATCCGCCAGGCAAAGAGAGAACCAACATTATTACCACTCCCTTGCGATCGTCGTTTGGCCTGCATCCCTATGACGACACTTCCACCACCGCTCAAAATACTGGCAATGAATATCGGCGCCAGTGAGAAAACTATCAGCCGGATATTTCGCCGGGAAACAGGTCTCAGTTATCAACAATGGCGACAACAGTGGCGTTTAATCAAATCTATAGAATTACTGGCGAAACAGGGTAATTTATCATCTGTCGCTGATGAGTTAGTATTTTCCAGTGACAGCGCTTTTATCATCTTTTTCAAGAAAATGACCGGGCAACCACCAAGAGAATATATGTCTGCTTATAAGGAAGGTAATGATTGAGATAACACCCATGACGCTAAATAGGCATCTGGCAGCCAAATGTCAGCTTCCTGTCAGATTCCTGTCAGGTATCTGTCGTGTTCCTGTTGTTATGCTTCTTTTATGATAGATTCACTTTTGAATGCTAAAGAAGGTATTAAAAATGAGTGGATATCGAATCAAAGAATTACGGCAATCCAGAGCCTGGTCACAGGAACAACTTGCTGAATTATCATCTTTAAGTGTCAGGACCATACAACGTCTGGAAAATGGCGAAAAAGCAAGTTTAGAAACGCTGGCCGCAATAGCATCCGCGTTTAATATAAAAGTGACAGATCTCTATTCCCCAGAAACTGACAAAATCACCCAAGAACAAGCTAAGTCCATTGATAAAAAGCGAGATGAAATTCAGCAACAAGTTGCATTGGAAGCAAAATTTTATCGTCATTTAGTGAGGTTTATTATTACCAGCATTATCCTTTTGTTGATCAATTGGGTAATTAATTATACTATTTCATGGTCCGGCATTGTTATTTTAATATTGGGTATATTACTCATTAATCGCTGGCTGAAAACTTTCTTTATTCATAAATATATAAATCGATGGAAAAACAAAAGAACAAATAAATTAATCAACAAATAATCATTATATTAAAATAACAAATTTAATTTTAAAGCCAAAAGAGAATGATTCTTCTGGCTATATTATTTAATAATCAACTGATATATAAGTAAAAAATTAAATAATTTATTGATCGAAAAACCATTCTATTACAGAAAAATCAGATCACATGCAATTCAAAAAGAGAAGATCCTTCGAACTCGCTTGTCATTACATTTTCAGGTGTTAACAACATATTTTCAGGAGAAAATATTACTAATTGGCCGCAAATAATATAAGCTTGTCTATAATGATTGGACACTACAATGTATATCCAACAGAGATACCGGAGTAATTGACTTATGCCTAAAACATTTGACGCCGCATTAGTTGCCCCAACACCAAATAATACCAAGCTTAAAGCATTATTAATGGAGCCATCACCTTGGGAGAAATACCCTCTCCAGCACTGTTTACCAATCACATAACACTCGCCTTTAGGCTGAGAAAAATATTACCTTCCCAAATACGCACTCCTCACGGCTTCATTAACCAATAACGCCGCACCACTGTCTTCCAGTACGATCTTACCGTTTTCCAAGACATATCCCCGGTCAGCCAGTTTTAGCGCTTGATTTGCATTCTGTTCAACCAGAAAGATTGTCATCCCTTCTTCCCGCAACTGCTGAATGGTATCGAAAATCTGTATGATAATTATCGGCGCCAATCCCAGTGAAGGTTCATCCAGCAATAATAACTGGGGCTGGCTCATCAAAGCGCGGCCAATTGCCAGCATTTGCTGTTCACCACCGGACATCGTTCCAGCCCGCTGATTTCGCCTTTCCTGTAATCGGGGAAATAAATCATAAACCCGTTCAATGCGCTGCTGATACTGAGTTTTGTCAGCAAAAAAGCCGCCCATTGCCAAATTTTCTTCTACTGTCATACGGGAAAAGACTCTGCGCCCTTCAGGAACAATCGCAATGGCCTCACGCATAATACGTGCAGTCGGCCATTGAGTGATATCTTTGCCGCGAAAAATAATAGAGCCCTCAGTCGCTCTGGGTTCATTACATAACGTATTGAGCAGCGTCGTTTTTCCTGCGCCGTTTGCACCTATCAGAGTGACAATTTCTCCCTGTTGAATATTCAGACTCACCCGATGCAGCGCCTGAATTTCTCCATAGTGGGCAGATACCTGTTTGAATTCCAACATCATTAATACACCTCTCCCAAATATGCCCGAATAACGTCCGGGTTGTTACGAATCTCTTCCGGTCTCCCTTGTGCCAAAGGTGTCCCCTGATTAACCACATAAATACGATCAGAAATCCCCATCACCAGTTTCATATCGTGTTCAATCAGCAACACAGAAACCTGATGATGTTTTCTCAGTTCAGCAATTAAGATATTAAGTTCTGCGGTCTCTTTCGGGTTCAGGCCCGCAGCAGGCTCATCCAGCATCAAAACTTCCGGGCGTGTTACCATACAGCGGGCAATCTCCAGACGGCGTTGTTGACCATAGGCTAAATTACCCGCCTGTCTGTTTGCCAGTGGCAACAAGCCAATCCGCTCCAGCCAAGTTACAGCTCGATCTACAGCCTCAGATTCCGCACGGCGGAATGCCGGCATTTTGAAAAGCCCGGAAAAAAGACCACTTTTCAAATGCTGATGCTGCGCTACTAATAGATTTTCAATCACAGTCATCTCACGGAACAATCGCACATGCTGAAATGTTCTGACAACGCCCATCCGGGCAATAGACTGCCCGGATAACCCTTCCAGATGTTTTTCCCGCAATTTTATTGTGCCGCTGGTCGGACGGTAAAACCCTGTCAGGCAATTAAATATCGTGGTTTTCCCTGCGCCATTAGGCCCAATAAGAGAGACAATTTCGCTTTGATTTAATATCAGGGCAACATTGTTAACCGCCAGCAAACCACCGAAGAGCATGGTCAGATCGGAAACCTGCAATAATGGTGTTGCACTCATGCCTGTTCTCCTCCCTGAGGTTGGCTTTCCTGTCGTTTAAATTTAACATTATGGCGTTTCATCGGTAGCAATCCTTGCGGACGCCAAACCATCATCAGCACCATCATAGCCCCCAGCAGCAACATACTGTAAGCATTCAAATCACGCATCATCTCACGGGAAACCACCAACAGAATGGCCGCAAGAATCACCGCAGTCTGCGAACCCATTCCACCCAGTACCACAATCGCCAGCACGAAAGCAGATTCAGCAAAAGTGAAAGATTCCGGGCTGATGAAACCCTGCCGGGCAGCAAACAAGGTTCCGGCAAAACCGGCAAATGCAGCACTGATAGTAAACGCGGCCAGTTTAATACGGGTTGGACTCAACCCAAGAGAACGACAAGCAATTTCATCTTCACGCAGTGCTTCCCACGCGCGGCCTAATGGCATACGCAATAACCGATTGATAATAAATACGGTCAGTATCACCAATAACAATGTGACCAAATAGAGAAAAACAACCCGGTCACTTGGATCGTATTTCAGACCAAAGAAGTTATGGAAAGTATCCCAACCGCCCTCCTTCACACTGCGGTTAAATTCCAGTCCGAAGAAAGTGGGTTTTGGAATCTGGCTGATACCATTCGGGCCACCCGTTATTTCGGTATTATTCAATAGCAGAATGCGGACAATCTCGCCAAAACCGAGTGTGACAATTGCCAGATAGTCACCTCTCAATCGCAATACCGGAAAACCTAACAACAGCCCCGATAAAGCAGCCGTTAATCCCGCCAATGGCAAGCTCTGCCAAAATCCTAGCCCGTAATAGTGGCTTAGTAAGGCATAAGTATAAGCGCCAATAGCATAAAAACCTGCATATCCAAGCACCAGCAACCCTGATAAACCAACGACTACATTTAACCCTAACCCCAACATGACATAAATTAATGTCAGCGTAGCGATATCGACACTGCCACGGGAGACAATAAATGGCCAGACAATCGCGGCAACCATAATCAATGCCGCCAGTAGTTTTTGTCCCTTGGTTGAACCATCGAAATCCGGCAATGCCCAGCTTTTAACTGGCACTTTCTTCATCGTCTGTTGAACAATTGGACGCAATAGCTGGAACAGGAAAACAACCGTACAGCCGACGCCAATCCATAGCCATCGGACTTCATCGGCACGGTAAACGACCAGCTTCGTGCCATCTAGTGACAACTGCATCCCCATCATAAAAACCGCCAGAACAAATAAAGCGGCTGAGGCGATAATGGCATTAATCCAATTGGCATATTTCATACTTTTTCTACCTCTGGACGGCCTAAGATCCCGGTAGGCATAAACAACAACACAACGATAAGCAAAGCAAAGGAAACAGCATCTTTATATTCTGTGCTCAAATAAGCGGAAGTCAGGGCTTCAGAAACGCCCAGGATCAAGCCGCCAATCATTGCCCCCGGAATGCTGCCAATGCCCCCCAATACGGCTGCGGTGAAAGCTTTCATTCCTGCCATAAAACCGATATACGGATTTATCACACCGTAAAACTGCCCCAGCAAAACACCCGCTACCGCTGCCATTGCAGCGCCGATAACAAAGGTTAAAGAAATAACTTTGTCAGTATTGATCCCCAGCAAACCGGCCATTTTCAGATCTTCCGCGCAAGCGCGGCAGGCACGCCCCATACGGGAATAGCGGATAAACATCGTCAGTACCAGCATGGCAAGGAATGTCACTACCCAGATAATCAGTTGCATCGCAGTAATACTGGCAGAAAACCCATCACTTTCGCTCAATATCCACTGCCCGGAAATCAACCCCGGCAATGCCAGATCACGGGAACCCTGTGACAAGCTGACATAATTTTGCAGGAAAATAGACATCCCAATTGCAGAAATCAGCGCAATCAGGCGTTTGGAATGGCGAACGGGTTTGTAAGCCACCCGTTCAATACTCCAGCCATAAGCGCTGGCAATCACAATTGATGCTAAAAAAGCAACAGTAATCAGCAACCAGCCCAAATCAATTCCCATCATCATCAGAGCAGCAATCACAATAAAGGAGACATAGCTGCCAATCATATAAACTTCACCATGAGCAAAGTTAATCATCCCGATAATGCCGTAAACCATCGTATAGCCAATGGCAATCAATGCATAAGTGCTACCCAGGGTAACCCCGTTTAACATCTGCTGTAAAAAATAGAGAAATTGCTCTGACATACCTTGTACCTCTGGAATAGCAGCCCCTGCCAGCAGGGGCTGACGGCTATTCGGATGACTTTATTTCACAGAAGTAGAAGAACCGTCTGCATGCCATTCAAAAATACCGAACTCAAACCCTTTCAGGTCGCCAGCCTGATTCCAGCTCAGTGTTCCCATCACGGTATCGACCGGATTAGTTTTCAGGTCTTTCACCAAATCAGCAGGTTCCATGCTGCCGGTACGGCTCATTGCCGTTGTCAGAGATTGCAAGGCGGCATAGGTTGTCCAGACGAATGGGCCCGTTGGATCTTCTTTCTTAGCTTTGATTGCATCAACGATAGCTTTGTTTGCCGGAGCTTGATCGTATCGTTTAGGCAGTGTTACGAACATTCCTTCAGAAGCGGCGCCGGCAATATTAGACAACGAAGAGTTACCAACACCTTCCGGTCCCATAAAACGGATATTCAAACCCGCTTGTTTAGCCTGGCGCAGAATTTGTCCCATTTCAGGGTAGTAACCACCGAAATAGACAAAATCTACATTTTCTTTTTTCAGGCGAGCAACCAGTGCTGAGAAATCTTTATCACCGGCAGTAACACCTTCAAACAATACCGTATTGACTCCCATTTTTTTCAGTTTATCGAGAACAGAACGTGCCAACCCTTCACCGTATTGCTGTTTATCGTGAACAATTGCCAGCCGTTGAGGTTTGATCTTTTCAACAATATATTGCGCTGCCGTTGGACCCTGATCAGAATCCAACCCTGTGGTACGCAGAATCATTTGGTAGCCACGAGTTGTCAGATCAGCATTAGTTGCCGCGGGCGTAATCATAATGACACCTTCATCTTCATAGATATCAGATGCCGGCTGAGTCGATGAAGAGCAAAGATGACCGATAACATAACGAATGTTGTCATTAATCACTTTGTTAGCCACTGCAACAGCCTGTTTTGGGTCACAGGCATCATCATATTCAACGCCCACCAGCTTATCGCCATTAATGCCGCCTTTGGCATTAATATCCGCAATCGCCTGACGTGCGCCAGTAAATTCCATATCTCCATACTGAGCAACCGGGCCGGACATTGCCCCCACAATCGCGACTTTAATCTCTTTTGCCCACAGTGAATAACTCATCACCATGGCAATACAACCGGTTAATAATGCCTTACCTGTTACTATTTTCATTTATTTATCCCCGTATTGTTATCGGTCTGATTGCTTGTATTTGCCTTTAAGATCTTCCATTATCTGGCTGGAAATCATGGCCGTTTGTGATTAATGATTAGATAAAGCGGTTTTTATTAATAAGATTTTATTTTTCATGTTATTAAAATAGCATTTCATGCTTAAAATCAAATTGACAAGGTAGCAAAAAGCATCAAATACAGAATAAAATACCACCAGAGAGGGTTGTAATTTAGACTAATCATAGTGTGATATTCTGGTTAAATATTAGTAAAGCAATCTTTAACTCGAAAGATCGATCGTGTTAAAAACATTTTTTCCAGTAACGTATAAAAATAGTCACACAACATTCTGACTGTTTATTCATCTACAATGGATATGGAAAAACCATGAAGTTAACTATCGAACAACTGACTGTTTTATCAGCACAAGATATGATTGATTTGGGGAAAATCTGGCCTCAGCAAACGCCGGAACAATGGCAAATCCATCTAAAAAACGACAATAAACTGTTTGCTGCCCGTTTTAATGACAGATTGTTGGCCGCAGTAAAAATCATTCTCAGTAATCAATCCGGCCTGCTTGAAGATTTATGTGTTCGTGAAATAACACGTCGCCGGGGGGTGGGTTTATATCTGGTAAATGAGATAAAGGCCCAGCATCCCGCTGTTAAACAGTGGAAGCTAAGTCTCGCGGGTTTCCCTGATGCCAACGAACCGGCGTTACAAGGTTTTATGAACGCCTGTGGTTTTCGTTATGACACCACTTCAAATTATTACTTGGGCTGACTCATCTTCCAGACGGCAGCCACATTGCGGGCTGTCACCCGCAAATTCTGATGCCCACAAGCAAGAGCATCCGAAAGAGAACAAACGCCGGGCACAATTGAGAAAACGGCATCCAATCCATGCTCATGAACGACGTTATAGTCCTGACTCATACCGCCAACCAATGCAATGGTTGGAATAGCATGCTTTTTGGCAATACGGGCAACACCGATTGGTGTTTTACCGTAAATAGTCTGACTATCCATCCGGCCTTCCCCAGTAATAACCAAATCAGCATCTTGTACCACTTTTTCCAGTTCCAGCGTGGAAATAACAATATCAATTCCCGGTTGTAATTTCGCTTTAAGCCAACCAAGTAAAGACGCCCCCATACCCCCTGCGGCTCCCGTACCCGGTACATCCATGATCTTCACTTTTGTCAGGAATTCAATTTTTTCACCGTAATGGCGTAAAGCAGCATCCAATTCTTTCACCATCTCTGGGGTCGCCCCTTTTTGTGGCCCAAAAATGGCAGATGCGCCAAATTCACCACATAACGGGTTAGACACATCACAGGCGACGATAATTTCAATCTGACTCAAACGCGAATCCAAACCAGAGAGATCGATTTCAGCAAGCTGACTTAATGCGGCCCCACCAGCCCTCAGCTCTTCACCACAATCATCAAGCAAGCGAGCACCCAATGCCTGCATCATACCGGCACCACCATCATTAGTCGCACTACCACCGATACCGAGGATTATCTTACTGACACCTTTATCTAAAGCAGCCAGCATCAGCTCTCCGGTACCATACGTCGTAGTTATCAGCGGATTACGTTTTTCCATCGAAACCAGATGTAAGCCAGAAGCCGCCGCCATTTCAATAACCGCAGTTTTTCCGTCACCCAGTACACCGAAAAAACTATCCACCGGCTGATTTAACGGGCCGGTAACCGGCAAGTGGATAATTTGCCCATCAGTGGCGGCTACCATTGATTCAACCGTACCTTCACCACCATCTGCCATCGGCAGTTTAATGTATTCAGCTCGTGGATAGATTTCACGAAATCCTTGTTCTATCGCTTCAGCAACCAGCAAGGCACCAAGGCTCTCTTTAAATGAATCAGGTGCAATAACAATTTTCATCGGATTAATTTGGTTGTAACACCCTGAAAGAAGGAACAAAAAGGGCGATAAATCATTATCGCCCTCTTAACTTATTCATTGTGAATGCGTTAACGCAAAATCACTTTATTTATGCTTCAATTGCTACACGCAGTTTTTTCATGGCATTCTTTTCAAGCTGACGTACACGCTCCGCAGAAACACCATATTTATCAGCCAACTCTTGCAGGGTAGATTTGTTATCATCATCCAACCAACGGCAACGGATAATATCCTGACTGCGCTCATCTAAGCCTTCTATCGCTACCGATAATTTATCAGCAGCATGGTTTTCCCAGTTATCCTCTTCAATGCCATCTGCAAAATCAGAAGCTTTATCTTGAAGATACAAAACTGGGGCAATCGGCAAGCCTTCCTGACTATCATCATCAGCAGACATATCAAACGCCATATCCTGCGCTGACATACGAGATTCCATCTCACGCACATCTTTACTGGTCACACCAAGTTCTTTGGCGACCATTTCCACTTCGTCCTGATTAAACCAACCTAAACGCTGTTTAGTCTTGCGCAGATTAAAGAATAGCTTGCGCTGTGCTTTGGTAGTTGCAACTTTAACAATACGCCAATTACGCAGTACATATTCGTGGATTTCAGCTTTAATCCAGTGAACAGCAAAAGAAACCAGACGCACCCCCACTTCCGGGTTGAAACGACGTACTGCTTTCATCAAGCCAATGTTCCCTTCCTGAATTAAATCCGCCTGGGGCAGGCCATAACCAGCATAACTGCGAGCGACATGAACAACGAAGCGCAGATGAGACAGAATCAGCTTCTTGGCTGCATCCAGATCTCCCTGGTAATGCAGCCTTTCAGCCAGTTCCTTCTCTTCCTCCGCTGTCAGCATCGGGTAGGTATTAGAGGCGCGAATATAGCCCTCTAGACTTCCTTGAGGAACTAACGCTAAGGTTTGCATTTCTTTGGTCATTCAAATCCTCTCAAATTAAGGCTCAAATCGTTAGTACAGATTACATCAGTGTTTATAAACCAATGCTCAACATACAGCGGTACAGTCTATCACCAGAATGTGCATATTCAAGTTACAGATGCATGAGGTTGTAATAATTTCAGGACAGATAACATCCACCGTGGAATCACGGAACAAAAAATAACAGATTGTTTTATATTTCTGCAAGTAACTTTATTTGTATCAGCCATAACAAGCATTAATTCAATTATTCTGGCGTAAAGTGGCGCAAATGCTGGGTTGTGGCTAACCAAGCGGCTATCCAACCAATCATCGCGGAGATTAAAACTAACAACAGGGATTCATCCCATGAAAGCCCATGTAAATTAAACGTGGTACCAAACACACTGGCAACCTGTGTGACAACATCAGAGAGCTTCCATACCAACAGGGCAGAGAGTATCAATGATAACATCGCACCAAGCCCCCCTAACAAAGCGCCGCCATTGAGGAATGGACGCAAAATGAAACCATCAGTCGCACCAATCAGCTTCATCACGTTAATCGTGTCACGATGGCTGAAAATACTGAGACGCACACTGTTACCGATGACCAAAAACAACGCCACGACCATCAGAATACCAATCACTGCCGCAATCTGGCCGACAAGCCCCGTCAACGCCGCCAAACGGGCAAACCAGCTATCATCCATCCGAACGTCTTCAATACCTTTGACCTGAGAAACCCGGTCACGCAACGTAGTCAAAGTCTGTGAGCTCTGGAAATCGATTTTTGGCGTAATGATAGCGACTGCGGGTAGCGGATTCTCTTCCAGCATATCCAGCGCACCGCCAAAACCAGACCAAGTGCGGAACTCTGTCATCGCTTCCTGACGTGAGAGATAGTTAACATTATCCACACCATCAAGTGCTTTCAGTTCACTTATTAATTTCTGAGCGCTGTTATCATCCAGTGATTTATCGAGATACACCGTCAATTGAGGAGTGGGATACCATTTTTCCGCAGCCTGGCTGACATTCTTCCAGACAATGTAACAAACGCTTGGTAATGTCAGAGATATCGCAATAACCATAATCGTCAGCAGAGTTGCCAGTGGCTGACGCAACATATCTGTCAGCACATTCATCCAGGCATAGCGCCACTGCTCACGCCATCCCCCTTGCAGAGCTTTACTTTTCGATCTTGTTACTTTCCCCGCGACCTTACGCACATTTTTAACCATGATGCTCTCCCGCCATACGGCCCTGGCTCAGAGTCAGAATACGATATTTCCGTCGTTCAATCAGTGCCATATCATGGGTCGCCATCAATACCGTCACCCCTACCCGGTTAAACTCTTCAAACAGCCGTAAAATGCCTTCTGACAATTCACCATCAAGATTACCGGTCGGTTCATCCGCCAACAAAACAGTTGGCTTATTCACAACTGCTCGGGCAATGCCGACACGTTGCTGTTCACCACCCGAAAGCTGAATCGGAAAATTTTTCGCTTTGTCCAGCAGACCCACTTTATCCAATGCCGCAGAAGTCCGGCGACGGATATCTTCCGTACTCGCACCTGAAATAACCAGTGGCATTGCCACGTTATCGTATACCGTCCTATCCAACAGCAGATGGTGATCCTGGAAAATCATACCAATCTGGCGACGCAGGAAAGGCACCTCACGACTCTTTAACCGGCTAATATCATGACCTGAAAACCAGATATGTCCGGCGCTAGGTCGCTCAATGCCACAAATGAGTTTCAGCAAGGTACTTTTACCTGCCCCTGAGTGACCAATTAGAAATGCCATTTCCGCAGGGCGCAAATGAAAATTCACCCCTTGCAGGGCTTGCCGTCCCCCCAGATAAGCTTTACTGACCTGTTCAAAGCGAATCATGGTAATTAATCCTCTCGGGCAAAAAGTGCCTCTATAAAATCATCTGCCTTAAATGGTCGCAGATCTTCAATTCCTTCACCGACGCCAATATAACGGATCGGAATTTCAAACTGATCAGCAATGGCGAAAATCACCCCGCCTTTGGCAGTCCCATCCAGTTTTGTCAGTGAGATACCTGTCAGCCCAACAGCTTCATGGAACAATTTAGCCTGACTTATCGCATTCTGGCCGGTGCTGGCATCCAATGTCAGCATAATTTCATGTGGCGCATCTTCGTCCAGTTTTTTCATCACCCGGACAATTTTCTTTAACTCTTCCATTAGGTGAGATTTATTTTGCAAACGACCTGCGGTATCGGCAATCAGTACATCTACACCTTTAGCTTTAGCTGATTGAATAGCATCGAAAATCACGGAAGCGGGATCAGCACCGGTATGCTGCGCCACCACTGGAATATGGTTGCGATCCCCCCACACTTGTAACTGTTCAACCGCGGCGGCCCGGAAAGTATCCCCGGCCGCCAGCATGACCGATTTACCTTGCGCCTGGAACTGACGTGCCAACTTACCAATTGTTGTCGTTTTACCAACACCATTAACACCAACCATTAGAATGACATACGGTGTTTTTCCTTCGATATCCAGCGGTTTATCAACTTTAGCCAGAATGCCAGACATCTCTTCTTTCAATTTGGCATACAATGCTTCCGCATCTTTCAGCTCTTTACGGCTGGCATGCTCCGTCAGACTGCCAATGATTTTGCGGGTAGTATCAACACCAACATCAGCAATCAATAACTGCTCTTCCAATTCATCAAATAGATCATCGTCGATCTTTTTACCACTGAACAGGCTGAGAAAACCGGAACCCAGATTCTGACGAGTTTTAACCAAACTGCGTTTCAAGCGAGTGAAAAAACCCTCTTTAGTGGGACGTTCTTGCTCTTTTGATATAGCTGGCTTTGACTGTTCAGTTTGTACCTGTTGTGCAGCTAATCTTGCAGCTTCTTCAACAAGACGTTTTTGTTCCGCCTGTTCTGCGGCTAATCTTGCAGACTCCTCAGCAAGACGCTGTTGTTCTGCTTGCTCCGCTGCCAATCTTGCGGCTTCTTCAACAAGACGTTTTTGTTCCGCCTGTTCCGCAGCCAATCTTGCAGACTCCTCAGCAAGACGCTGCTGTTCTGCTTGCTCCGCTGCCAATCTTGCGGCTTCTTCAACAAGACGTTTTTGTTCCGCCTGTTCCGCGGCTAATCTTGCAGACTCCTCAGCAAGACGCTGCTGTTCTGCTTGCTCCGCTGCCAATCTTGCGGCTTCTTCAACAAGACGTTTTTGTTCCGCCTGTTCCGCAGCTAATCTTGCAGACTCTTCAACAAGATGTTGTTGCTCCGCCTGCTCTGCCGCCAATTGTTCTTCTTTTTGCTGTTCTTCCTGACGGCCACGCCCGAACCAGGAGAAAAAGCCTCTTTTTTTCTCTTTTGCCATTAGCCACTACACTCCTCAAGGTTAAATCATGGCGTTATAACAGTGAATAATAACGAAATTAGACGCAGTCTAACATTTTCGTAGTAGCGCAACACATATCAATCATGGATTTCATGGTAAATTAATCCCAGCAAGTCTTAACTCGTATTTCCTTACATCTGGCATTTTCAAAAATATGTCATCGGTTATACAGCACTATCTGATGGCTAATTATTAAGTTATGTAAATTATGGCAAAAAAACCACAACGGCAATCTATGGGACAAATCCGCATTATTGGTGGAAAATGGCGAGGCCGGAAATTACCTGTACCGGACAGCCCCGGGTTACGTCCAACCACCGATCGCATTAGAGAAACTCTATTTAACTGGCTGGCTCCGGTTATTCAGGAAGCACGCTGTCTGGATTGCTATGCAGGAAGCGGAGCGCTTGGATTAGAGGCACTTTCCCGTTATGCAGCACAGGCTACACTTATCGAATATGAACGTAATGTAGCAAAACAACTTTCCACGAATCTGGCTCTGCTCAGCGCTCAAAATGCCGAAGTCATTAACGACAGTGCGTTAAACTATTTATCTCCACCGGGAACACCCTATAATGTCGTTTTCCTTGATCCACCTTTCCGTAAAGGAATGCTTGCCGAAACAATAAAATTGTTGGAAGAACGGAGTTGGCTGGCAGATGAAAGCTGGATTTATGTTGAGGCTGAATCTGAATCAGCGGCGACTGATGTGCCTGTTAACTGGCAACTTCATCGCGAAAAAATTGCCGGGCAAGTGGCATATCGGCTCTATATCCGCTACTTACCCGCATAATTATTATTTTGGAGCACACTCTGATGTTTATTCAATTGGGCAAACTATTAATGATCTGTGTTTGGGGATTTTTGGTATTTAACTTAATCCACCCATTTCCAAAACCGTTGAAGTATTTTATGGATGTCGCCATGATTTTCATGGTGGTAATGCATGCATTTCAAATGCTGCTTCTGAAAACGGGTCAACCCAAAGACCAAAAACTCTCTGGCCTGATGCAAACCAAAATTTTCTTTTTTGGTGTCTTTGAACTGCTGTCAATGCAGAAAAAACAGCTTAAAGGGAAAAAATAAATGATTAGCGGGAAGTCCCCGCTAATTCCCTCCGAAATTAATCACTATTATTTGAGTATATATTTTGATAATAAAAGAGCAGACCTCTTACCAATAACTTATTGAAGGAAGAAAAATGAGCTGGCCATTTATTGCAGTGTTTTTTTCAGGTTGGTTGTATGTTGACGCGGCTTACCGTGGTCCAAACTGGCAAAGATGGTTATTCAGGCCAGTCACTCTGCTGCTACTGCTATTGTGGGCATGGCAAACTCCTGAGCTGAATATATCAGGCTATTTAATCTGTCTTGGGTTATTTGCTGCTTTAATATCAGACGCCCTGCGCATGCTCCCTAGTGAGCGTTTACTACTCTCTCTAAGCGCGTTATTCCTCTCTTATTTGTTCTACACTATGAGTTTTGTATTACAGATGAATTTCAGTTTCTTCTTCCCACTGCCGTTAATTTTACTGGCTCTGGGGGCGATTATTCTGCTGATTATCTGGAATAAACTGGAAAATATGCGCTGGCCGGTCGTTTCCGCGCTAGTGATGCTCCTGATAATGGTGTGGATGGCAGGTGAGCAATATTTCGCCTTAAGTACAGACTACAGCTTCTCCCTATTAGCAGGCAGTATTATGTTGTTACTGTCACACAGTCTCTGGTTGATTAACCGCTATCGTATTCAATTCAACTCTTCTAAAGCGATTGTAGCAGCCTGCTATTTTATCGGGCATTTTCTGATTATTCGTTCCCTTTATCTTTAAGAGAAATGAGATTGAAAATGAATAACAACACTCAGTCGCACAATTTACCAACTTATTTTCTCTTTTTTGTTTGACTCTGGAGTGGGCTCCAAAGTGTAGAGTTTAATCATTATCGTTGAATTGACTCTGCTAAGGGGGAGCCTATGTATTCAAACAAAAATAACACTCACCAACATAGCCATCAGCATGGAAGCTGTTGTGGTTCTACTGCCTGCACAGCTCAGGCAAAAACCGTTAGTGAGCATTCACATAACCATGAACATGATGCGTCTTCTTCACATGAGCACAACCATTCCCATGATGTACAAGAGACACAAGCGCCTGAGCTTTTGGCAAACCAGCGTTTTAGTTGGATTGTTAATGGCATGGATTGCCCAAGCTGCGCACGCAAAATTGAAACGGCAGTCAGTAAAATTCCAGAAGTGAAGCAAGCCAAGGTTTTATTTGCAACTGAAAAACTGGTCGTGGATGCCGATACAGATATACGTTCGGCAGTTATCCAAGCCGTTAATCAAGCTGGATTTGACCTACACAACCCAAATTCAAATCAGAAGGCGGCAAAAAGCAGTCGCTGGAAAGAATTTGCACCGATCATCATTCTTTCACTGATGATGCTGACAAGCTGGGGAATCTCTAATGTTAACGCTCCACTTGGCCGCATTGCTTTTATCATTACCACCGTAATTGGATTGGTGCCTATTGCCAGCAAAGCGTGGCAGCTAATACGGTCAGGCACACCATTCGCTATTGAAACACTGATGAGCGTTGCAGCAATCGGTGCGCTATTTATTGATGCCACCGCCGAAGCGGCAATGGTTCTGCTGCTGTTTATGCTTGGTGAAATGCTGGAATCCTACGCCGCCGGCCGTGCACGTCAGGGGGTAAGTGCATTGATGGCATTGGTCCCGGAAGAAGCGCTGCTGGTAAGAAATGGTGAGAAAAAAACTGTCCCGGTCGCAGATCTACGCCCCGGAGATATTATTGAGGTTGCACCAGGTGGGCGTTTACCGACTGATGCTGAATTACTCAGTTCATTCGCCAGCTTTGATGAAAGTGCTCTGACAGGCGAATCCATTCCAGTTGAACGAATACAAGGAGAAAAAGTCCCGGCGGGTTGTCTGTCTGTGGATCGTTCAGTACAAATGAAAGTACTGTCCGAACAGGGTAACAACGCCATTGACCGCATCCTGCAACTGATTGAAGAAGCAGAAGAACGCCGCGCACCGATTGAGCGCTTTATTGATCGTTTCAGCCGAATTTACACGCCGCTGATTATGCTATTCTCTGCGTTGGTTATTATAGTTCCACCCACTGTATTCAGCCAACCGTGGGAAACCTGGATTTATCGTGGTCTTACTTTGCTACTGATTGGCTGTCCTTGTGCTCTGGTGATTTCCACACCAGCCGCAATCACCTCAGCACTTGCAGCCGCAACCCGCCGGGGTGCACTGATTAAAGGCGGTGCAGCACTCGAACAACTGGGCCGAATCACAACTATCGCCTTTGATAAAACTGGTACACTGACAGCCGGTAAACCACAAGTCACTGATGTACAACCAGTAGAAAATATCAACGAATCTCAGCTATTAGCACTGGCCTCCGCAGTAGAAAGCGGCTCCCATCACCCACTGGCCAAAGCTATCCTGCAACATACGGAAAGTAAAAACGTTAATGTTACTGAAGCTGATCATCGTAAGGCTCTGGCAGGTATCGGTGTTGAAGGTCAGTTAGACGGCAAACGCATTCTAGTCAGCGCGCCCGGAAAACTGCCAGAGAGCGCTTTATCCGATCATTGGAAACAGAAAATTGCTCAATTGGAAGATCACGGTAAAACCGTTGTTGCCGTGATGCATAATGGACAATTTATCGGCCTTATCGCTATGCAGGATACATTACGTCAGGATGCGATAGATGCCATTCGTTTACTGAAAGATCAGGGTATAAAATCAGTGATGCTGACAGGTGATAACCCGCGTGCTGCGACCGCAATTGCAGGTCAGTTAGGAATAGATTTCCGCGCTGGATTAATGCCAGAAGATAAAGTCAAAGCTGTTATGAAGCTGAATAAAGATCACAGCACAATGATGGTCGGTGACGGCATTAATGACGCACCTGCAATGAAAGCTTCCAGTATCGGTGTGGCAATGGGAAGTGGTACTGATGTTGCCCTGGAAACCGCAGATGCAGCATTGACTCACAACCGTCTGACCGGTTTGTCAGAAATAATCGCCCTTTCTCGCGCTACTCACAATAATATCCGCCAGAACATTGCTATTGCTCTGGGGTTAAAAGGGATTTTCCTTGTCACCAGTCTGTTGGGTATTACTGGCCTGTGGATGGCAGTGCTGGCGGACTCCGGCGCTACCGCTCTTGTGACTGCAAACGCTGTCAGGCTACTGAGAATTAAAACGAAATCTGTTTAGCTATACAGTGAGTGATTTCTGTAATATCAATTAAGGATATGGGTCTTATTCCAAAGTTCGACCCATATCCTGTACTAATAAACCCTATCCCTGCAAGAACGCATTTGTTTTAATGTGTCTATATAGGTACGTTCAGAGTTGACTCTCTTTTTTCCGCACCAGATAACGATAAGGTGTCTGTTCCGTTTCTTGCGCAACAAGCTGATGCTCCATAAAACGGCAAAAACCGGGAATATCACGTGTGGTTGCCGGATCATCAGCAAGAATTAATAACATCTGCCCAGCTTCCATATGACGTACGGTTTTCCGTACCATCATCACAGGCTCAGGACAACGAAGCCCTTGTGTATCAAGAGTCTTATCTGGATTGGCAAAAACATCTGGCATAACTATCTCTGTAATTTCAGGCAATTTATGCCTGTGGATTATATTATAAAAAAGCTATCAAAAATTAACTTTACAGGCAGATATTTTGATTTTTCAGGCAACAGACGTATCATACGAAGCACTGTCAGCTAAAGCGGCAGCTATTTCATTGGGTTCCCTCACCCCATTATCCAAAAAGGTACAATATGCTTTTATTCACCACGACTACGCGGCAGCGAGCTACTGCTTTGATTTGGCTTTCGTTATTTCATATCCTGATTATTATTTCCAGTAATTATCTGGTGCAATTACCTGTCTCTATTTTTGGTTTTCATACCACCTGGGGAGCTTTTACTTTCCCATTTATCTTTCTTGCAACAGATTTGACTGTTCGTATCTACGGCGCACCACTGGCAAGGCAAATCATTACTACTGTTATGATCCCTGCATTACTGATCTCTTATATTATTTCAGCTCTCTTCTTCCAAGGAGAATGGCAAAAGTTTACAGCGCTGTCTGAATTCAATCTATTTGTTGCCCGTATTGCTTGTGCCAGCTTTATGGCCTATTCACTTGGGCAAATACTGGATGTATACGTCTTTAACCGCCTGCGCCAAAAACGTAGCTGGTGGGTCGCTCCCGCTTCCGCTATGTTCTTTGGCAATCTGCTTGATACCTTAGTCTTCTTCTTTATCGCTTTCTACCACAGTACCGATGCCTTCATGGCCGCTCACTGGGTCGAGATTGGGGTAGTGGATTACTGTTTTAAGCTATTAATATGCTCGCTCTTTTTCCTGCCAGCTTACGGCATTTCACTGAACCTGATTCTGAAATATTTTTTCGCTTACCCGGCTGGCAATGCTCATATCCAGGTTCGCTGATTTTCATCTGCCCGGCAGATACCGGGCATAGATCAAAAAAATGCATATTTCCCGCAATAAAACGGGTATAACAACTTTATTTATCCATAATCAACCATTACTTTTTATCATACGGTGTTAGTCTGTTAAGTAATTAAGTACTTTTTTCATCCGAAGCCAATTTCCTAATCTGTCACATTCTGCTCCCTGTTTGTCAGGAAGATCTAGACGGCAAACAGACATTGAGTTTCCACAAAAGGAGTATTTTTATGCTGAAAGTTATTCAATCCCCAGCCAAATATATTCAGGGGCCTGATGCCCTGCATCATATTGGTAAATACACAAAAACCATCGCCGACCATGTTTTTGTTATTATCGGTAACTCTGCTATGAAATTAGTAGGAGATACTGTTCATAGCAGCCTGGAAGAATCTGATGTTACCAGCCATTTTGAAGTATTTGGCGGTGAATGTAGCCGTAATGAAATTCAGCGTCTGTCTGACATGCTTAAAAAGCACGAATGCCAAGCTGTTATTGGTATCGGTGGCGGTAAAGTACAAGATACTGCAAAAGCAGTTGCTCACGAATCCAAATTACCTATTCTGATTGCACCAACTATCGCCTCTACTAACGCCCCAACCAGTGCTCTCTCTGTTGTTTATACCGATGACGGCGAATATGAGGATTATCTGTTTTTCCCAAGCAACCCAGATATTGTACTGATTGATACCCGTATTATTGCTAAAGCCCCAACCCGCTTCCTGATTGCTGGAATTGGCGACGCTCTGGCAACTTACTTCGAAGCACGCGTCTGTCATGCCGGCCATAAGCCTAGAATGACAGGTGGTGGAATATCCCGCGTAGCGATGGCGCTTTCCCATCTCTGTTATGAAACTTTATTGGAAGAAGGCTATAAAGCAAAACTGGCTGTTGAGGTAGGAGTCAGTACACCCGCGGTAGAAAATGTTATCGAAGCCATTACTTATTTAAGCGGCCTGGGCTTTGAAAATACGGGTGTCGCTGGCGCTCATTCGGTACACAACGGCTTTACCGTATTGGAAGAATGCCACCATATGTATCACGGTGAAAAAGTCGCTTTCGGGGTCTTGGTTCAGCTAGTGCTGGAAAATAGCCCAAATGAAGAATTGGATACTTTACTTGATTTCTGCGTACAGGTCGGGCTACCGATTACGTTAGATCAACTTGGCGTAAAAGATGGTGAAAAACTGAAAGAGAAAGTGATGGCAGTGGCGACAGCCAGTTGTGCTGAAGGAGAAACCATTCACAACATGCCTTTTGAAGTGACACCGGAAAAAGTGTATTCCGCTATTCTTACTGCTGACCGGATGGGACGCGACTGGCTGTATTAAACCAGAAAAGAGTGGGGAAACTTCCCGCTCTTATTTTTTCTAAATAGAATATGCACAAAAACTGGGGTTTTTGTTTGATAAAGAACAAAAACGAACCAAAAACGCTCACCAACAATTAAGTAAAGCTCGTTATTGTGACGGTTGTCACAATTTCATTGGTAAAGTACGTTTTAAAAAGTTAACAAATCACTCAAAATCATCGCTAGGGCAAAACGATTTTAACAACTGAGTCTTGTCTCACAGATAGGTTGGGTTATTTCGACTATCATAATTTTCGTTATGGAAAATAATCAGTTATAAAACCTCTCACTTTTCCATCCGGTGGCATTAGTCAACCGGTGAGCTGTTCACATAACAAAAAAAGCCATCGGAGGCAAAATATGTTAAGTATTTTTAAGCCGGCGCTTCATAAGCCCCGACTGCCAGCAAAACAGATAGATCCAATCTATCGCCGCCTACGCTGGCAAATTTTTATGGGGATTTTCCTTGGTTATGCCGCTTACTATTTGGTAAGGAAGAACTTTGCGCTTGCAATGCCTTATCTGGTTGAACAAGGTTTTTCCAAAGGTGATCTTGGTTTCGCGCTATCAGGGATCTCTATCGCATACGGCTTCTCCAAATTCATCATGGGCTCCATATCCGACCGTTCTAACCCGCGAGTCTTTTTACCTGCTGGTCTGATTCTTGCGGCGGCTGTCATGCTGTTTATGGGCTTCGTACCCTGGGCAACTTCCAGTATCGCTGTTATGTTTGTGCTGCTGTTCATGTGTGGTTGGTTCCAGGGTATGGGTTGGCCTCCCTGCGGCCGCACTATGGTGCACTGGTGGTCACAGAAAGAACGTGGAGGGATCGTCTCCGTCTGGAACTGTGCGCATAATGTCGGCGGTGGTTTACCTCCATTGCTATTCCTGCTGGGCATGGCGTGGTTTAATGACTGGAAAGCCGCCCTTTATATGCCGGCTTTCGCCGCAATTCTCGTCGCACTGATCGCTTTTGCCTTAATGCGTGACACGCCACAATCCTGTGGCTTGCCATCAATTGAAGAGCATAAAAACGACTATCCATCTGATTACACAGAGAAAAACGAAGAAGAATTAACAGCTAAACAGATTTTCATGCAGTATGTATTACCGAACAAACTACTGTGGATGGTCGCTATGGCTAACGTGTTCGTTTATCTGCTGCGTTACGGTATTCTTGATTGGTCGCCAACCTATCTGCGTGAGGTCAAGCATTTCGCACTGGATAAATCTTCATGGGCTTACTTCCTGTACGAATATGCCGGTATCCCAGGTACGTTACTGTGTGGCTGGATGTCAGACAAAATATTTAAAGGTAACCGTGGTGCAACAGGCGTATTCTTTATGACCTTAGTCACTATTGCAACTGTCGTATTCTGGATGAACCCAGCCGGTAATCCAACTGTAGACATGGCTTGTATGTTGATTATCGGCTTCCTCATCTACGGCCCAGTTATGCTGACAGGTCTGCACGCTCTTGAGCTAGCACCGAAGAAAGCGGCTGGTACAGCCGCCGGCTTCACCGGCTTATTTGGTTACTTAGGCGGCTCCGTTGCGGCAAGTGCTATCGTCGGCTACACCGTTGACTTCTTCGGCTGGGACAGCGGTTTTATGGTGATGATTGGCGGTAGTATCCTGGCCGTTATTCTATTACTGATTGTCATGATCACAGAAAACAAACATAAACAGGAATTGGCCCGTCAGTATGGCTAATCATTGAAACTGTGATATATCACTAATAATATCAATTAAGCCGCGACATTATTTATGTTGCGGCTTTTTTCAATGTTTAAACTAAGAGACTATACCTGTAGGCGTTATTCATATAACAAGACAAACAGCTTAATAGAATTGATTTTTATCTCATCGCTAAAACGGAGAAAAAACACATATGCAAACTACAATCAAAGCAATGGTAGCGGGAGTAATCTTAGTCTCATCTATGTCAGGCATCGCGAAAACAACAGATAAGATTGTTATCGCTCATCGCGGCGCAAGCGGATATTTACCTGAACACACCCTGCCTGCTAAAGCTATGGCTTATGCCGAAGGTGCCGATTATCTGGAACAAGACCTGGTTATGACTAAAGATAACGAGCTGGTGGTATTACACGATCATTACCTTGATCGTGTGACTGACGTTGCGGATAAGTTTCCCGACCGAGCCCGTCAGGACGGACGCTACTATGCCATTGATTTTACCCTACATGAAATCAAATCACTGAAATTCACGGAAGGCTTTAATATTAAAAATGACCAGCAGGTACAAGATTATATCAACCGTTTCCCGATGTGGAAATCCGACTTTCGGATCCACACCTTTCAGGAAGAGATTGAATTCGTTCAAGGGTTGAATAAATCAACGGGTAAAAATATCGGCATCTACCCTGAAATCAAAGCCCCGTGGTTCCACCAGCAAGAAGGCAAAGATATTTCCACTCAGGTGCTGACGGTGTTAAAAGAATACGGTTACACCAAGAAAAGCGATAAAGTTTATTTGCAATGTTTTGATGCCAACGAACTCAAACGCATCAAAAACGAGCTGGAACCGAAATTAAGTATGGATCTGAAACTGATTCAGCTTATTGCCTATACCGACTGGCATGAAACCTATGAAAAGCATCCGGACGGCAAATGGGTAAATTACAGCTACGACTGGATGTTCAAACCGGATGCAATGAAAGAAGTGGCACAATATGCCGATGGCATTGGCCCTGACTACCATATGATTGTGTCGGAAGACTCCACACCAACCAATATTAAGTTAACCGGTATGGTGAAAGATGCTCACGCTAATAATATGGAAGTCCATCCATATTCCATTCGGGTTGATGCATTGCCTAAATATGCCACCACCGGCGATCAGCTTTTCAATATTATATATAACCAAGCGGGTGTAGACGGTGTATTTACCGATTTTCCTGATTTGGGTGTGAAATTCCTACAAAAACAGCATCAACATAAGTGAGATGACAGCAGGGCGCCTTAATCAGCGCCCTGTTGTTTTATGCCTTATTTACCGAAAAGGCAATAACATCACAGAGCCTTTCTTCGCCTAAAGCTAGCATCACCAGACGATCAACGCCAAGCGCCACACCTGCACACTCAGGTATCCCTTGTTTCAGAGCGCCAATCAAGTTTTCATCAATCGGCCGGACAGGTAAACCCAATTCCGCACGTTTACGGTTATCCTGTTCAAAACGCTGACGTTGTTCATCACCATCAGTGAGTTCACGGAAACCATTTGCCAGCTCAACACCTTTGAAATAGACTTCAAAACGCTCAGCAACCCGATGATCTTCTTTACTGATTTCCGCCAGAGAAGCTTGAGAAGCAGGAAAATGGTAGATAAAAGTTGGCTTTTCAGTACCAATATGCGGTTCAACACCGACGGCAAACAAAAGCTGCAACAAGATATCCCGATCTTCCTCTGTATCAGCAATATTGCTCAGATCCAGTTTAGCAGCTACTTCACGCAATTTTTCTTTCTCTGCGGACAACGGATCAATATCCAGATAACGCAAAAAAGCCTGCTGATAAGAGAGTGATTCTGCACTTTCACAGTCCAAAATCTGCTGAAGTAAATCATCAACCTCATTTATCAGACGATACATATCATAATGAGGCCGATACCATTCCAGCATGGTAAATTCAGGATTATGATAACGGCCTGCTTCTTCATTACGGAAGCAGCGGCTAATCTGATAAATAGGACCACTTCCCGCCGCCAGCAGGCGTTTCATGTGAAATTCCGCACTTGTCATCAGATATAGAGTCATGCCATCTGCGACGCCTGGACCAACAAACTCTGTCTGAAAAGAAAACAATTGAATATCAGTCACTGTAGACTTGCCCATCGCAGGCGTTTCAACTTCCAGTACACCGCGTTCTGCGAAAAAGCGCCGTATTTCTGCTAAAATAGCCGCCCGTTTCAACAAGTTGGCGATAGGTGCACTTGGCTGCCAGTTTGCTGTTTCGCTCATGTAAATGACTCCAAAATAAAACAAAACATGCAGTCTACCTGCATCACACATATCAGACAAATTATTACCGTCTGATCATCCCGGAACAACTTAACTTACCCTACCTCAAGACTACAATAAATTTGCTACAGCCGGATATATCATTATTAGCTATCTGCCGAAATATTACCGTCAAATAAATAGTAAAGCCGTGGTCTATTTTACTTAATCACGACAAAACCAATGCCAACCAAAATCACTATTTACTCGAACAATGTTATCAATTTAAATTAGCAAAAAACGTCTATATCGGTCTTATCCGGCTTAATATAATTAAGACCGCTTATATTAATCCGGCTCAGATATTTTCCATTATCTGCACGCAAGGCTATAACATTATCGTCGACATCCTCTACTGTAAATGTAGAATAAACATCAATATTAGAGCTCGCAGCTTCAATATAGCTGCCATTAGGCCGAGCAACCCGACTCAAATAGAGCCCATTATCTGCCTACAATGCGATAGTGTGATCTGGTAGTGCCATCATATCCTCCTGTTTAAATATATTTAATTTCTTAAATTAATTATTTATAGAATATTATTTAAATACCATCTCTATTCTCTATGGCTGAAAAAAATCCCCTTATTGAATATATACCATTATCACTAAACAATGAAATGTATTTTATCTTTATTCTGGATAATATAATCAATTATAATTTAATTCTCATTCACATTTATTAAATAACCATAGGTTATTATCATGTTTAAATTAAAAAATAATTAATTCCTGTCTCAGATCATGTTTTAGTAAGCAAATCTGACAAAACCCCCTTTCATATCAAATTTCCCTCACTTGCAATTCGCTATACTTAATACCACACAAAAAGTAGCAAATAACTATCCTCAATCGTTAAAGCACCGGATTTTACCTACAGAATCCTGCTATATGAGAAACAATAACAACAACATTCAGGAAAGTTACGACTCTTTTACTTACTGACTCATTTTACTTAAACAATGGAGAAGAACAGTGCAAACCTTTAATGCCGATCTCGTTATCATCGGAGCCGGGGGAGCGGGTCTACGTGCCGCAATTGCCGCAGCTGAGGCTAACCCTCAAATGAAGATTGCTTTGATCTCAAAAGTCTACCCAATGCGTAGCCACACGGTGGCAGCAGAAGGCGGATCAGCCGCAGTCACTCAAGCTCACGACTCCTATGATTTCCATTTCAATGACACTGTATCCGGTGGTGACTGGCTGTGTGAACAAGATGTTGTTGAATACTTTGTCGAACATTGCCCGACAGAAATGATCCAACTGGAGCAATGGGGCTGTCCATGGAGCCGTAGAGAAGATGGTTCCGTCAACGTGCGTCGTTTCGGGGGTATGAAGATAGAACGCACTTGGTTCGCTGCGGATAAAACTGGCTTCCACATGTTACATACGCTCTTCCAAACCTCCCTTAAGTACCCTCAAATTCAACGCTTCGATGAGCATTTTGTCCTCGATATTCTGGTGGATGAAGGGCATGCACGCGGTCTGGTTGCACTAAATATGATGGAAGGCGCCAAAATTCAGATCCGGGCTAATGCCGTTATTATGGCGACCGGTGGTGCAGGCCGTGTATACCGTTACAACACGAACGGCGGTATCGTAACAGGTGATGGTATGGGCATGGCATTCCGTCACGGCGTACCACTGCGTGATATGGAATTTGTTCAATATCATCCAACCGGCCTGCCGGGTTCCGGTATCCTAATGACAGAAGGTTGTCGTGGTGAAGGTGGAATTCTGGTCAACAAAGATGGCTACCGCTATTTACAAGATTATGGTCTCGGCCCTGAAACCCCGCTGGGCAAACCTGAAAACAAATATATGGAACTGGGTCCCCGTGACAAAGTTTCTCAGGCTTTTTGGCATGAATGGCGCGCTGGTCGTACTATTTCCACCCAACGTGGCGATGTGGTTTATCTAGATCTGCGCCATCTGGGTGAGAAGAAATTACTTGAGCGTCTGCCCTTTATCTGCGAACTGGCAAAAGCCTATGTTGGCGTTGATCCGATCAAAGAACCAATTCCGGTCCGTCCTACCGCACACTACACTATGGGCGGTATTGAAACTGACCAAAAATGTGAAACCCGCATTAGAGGTCTGTTCGCTGTCGGCGAATGTTCTTCTGTTGGTCTGCATGGTGCAAACCGTCTTGGTTCCAATTCTCTGGCTGAACTGGTGGTCTTCGGCCGTCTGGCTGGTGAAGAAGCAGTTAAATACGCTCAACAAGCCAAACCTGTCAAGAACCGCGCACTGGATGCCCAGGCAAATGATATAGCAACGTGTTTGAACAACTTGCTGAAACAGGAAGGAACAGAAAGTTGGTCGAAGATCCGTGATGAAATGGGTATCTCTATGGAAGAAGGCTGCGGCATCTACCGTACCCCTGAACTCATGCAGAAAACGGTTGATAAAATTGCTGAACTGAAAGATCGCTTCAAACACGTGAAGATCACTGATAACACCCATGTTTTCAACACTGATCTGCTGTACACCATTGAGCTTGGCTTTGGTCTGGATGTAGCCGAATGTATGATTCACTCTGCGATAAACCGTAAAGAGTCCCGTGGCGCACATCAGCGTCTGGATGAAGGTTGTACCGAACGTGATGATGAAAATTTCCTTAAACATACGCTGGCTTTCTATAACTCTGAAAGTGCGCCTCATCTGGAATACAGTGACGTAAAAATTACTAAGTCCACTCCAGCGAAACGCGTATACGGCGGTGAAGCCGCAGCACAAGAAAAAAAGGAGCAGGCGAATGGCTGATATGAAAACGCTGAGAATGGAGGTCATGCGTTACAACCCGGAGAATGATACTGAACCTCATTCCACAACCTATGAGGTTCCTTATGATGAACAGACCTCGTTGCTTGATGCGTTAGGTTACATTAAAGACAATCTGGCCCCCGACCTCTCTTACCGCTGGTCCTGCCGGATGGCTATCTGTGGCTCTTGCGGCATGATGGTTAACCGTGTGCCGAAACTGGCCTGTAAAACCTTCCTGCGTGACTATCCACAAGGTATGAAAGTTGAAGCGCTGGCTAACTTTCCTATTGAGCGTGACCTGGTAGTAGATATGACTCACTTTATTGAAAGCCTGGAAGCTATCAAACCATATATTATCGGGAATGGTCGTAAACCTTCTGAAGGCCCGAACATTCAAACTCCGGCACAGATGGCAAAATATCATCAGTTTTCTGGTTGTATCAACTGCGGCCTTTGCTATGCCGCTTGCCCCCAGTTCGGTTTGAATCCCGAGTTTATCGGACCAGCAGCAATTACTCTGGCTCACCGTTACAATCTTGACAACCGTGACAGCGGAAAGAAGGAACGTATGCCACAACTTAACAGCCAGAATGGGGTATGGAGCTGTACTTTCGTCGGCTATTGTTCTGAAGTCTGCCCAAAACATGTCGATCCGGCTGCCGCTATTCAACAAGGCAAGATCGAAAGTGCAAAAGACTTCATGATCGCCATGCTGAAACCACAATAAGGGGAGAAATAGCGCAATGACTACCAAACGTAAACCTTATGTTCGCAACATGGCCCCCAACTGGTGGCAGAAACTGGGCTTTTATCGCTTCTATATTCTGCGTGAAAGTACTGCGGTTACGACTGTGTGGTTCAGTATCTTGCTGATATACGGTGTATTCGCTCTAAAAGGTGGTACACAAAGTTGGGATGGATTTGTCACGTTCTTGCAAAACCCAGTTATTCTGCTGATTAACATCATCACTTTACTGGGTGCTCTGCTACACACCAAAACTTGGTTTGAACTGGCGCCAAAGGCAGCGAACATAGTGATAAAAGGTGAAAAAATGGGGCCTGAACCCGTGATCAAGCTGTTATGGGCCGTCACCATTATTGTCACCGCCATTATCTTAAGCATAGCCTTACTTTAACCCCAATAAGGAGGATCTGATGAATCAAATACCTAAACGTTCCGATGAACCAATTTTCTGGGGATTATTTGGTGCCGGAGGTATGTGGGGCGCAATTTTGGCTCCAGCCATTATCTTACTGGTAGCCATCCTTTTACCACTGGGAGTCGCACCGGAAGCGTTAAGCTATGAACGGATTCTGACTTTCTGTCAAAGCTTGATTGGTCGTGCTTTCTTATTACTAATGATTACTCTACCGCTATGGTGCGGTTTACACCGTATTCATCACGGTATGCATGACCTGAAAATCCATGTCACGGCAGGCAAGTGGGTTTTCTACGGCCTAGCAGCGATCCTGAGTATTGTCGCTATCATCGCTGTTTTCACCCTGTAATCAAGCAATAACGAGCTTAAGGCTATAAGGCCAGCGTACCGCTCACAGAAGGAGCGGCCATCTCATTAACCGCACTACCAACCCGTAAGACGCTATATTTAACCTTTGGAGTGCGGTTTAAAATTAACTAACCAGTTTCAGACCAATAATACCGGCAACAATCAGAACGAGGCTCAATACTCTGGCAAGGCTTGCTGACTCACCCAACACCATAATACCAAAAATAGCGGTACCTACTGCGCCTACCCCAGTCCACACGGCATAGGCTGTGCCTACTGGTAAGCCTTTCATGGCATAAGCGAGCATTCCTACACTAATAGCCATAGCACTGGCAGTAATAAGACTTGGCGTCAAGCGGGTAAAACCATGAGTGTATTTCAGGCCAACCGCCCAGATAACTTCAAATAAACCAGCGATAATAAGAATAAACCAGGACATATCAACGCCCATAGAGTTGTAGGGTCGTCCCCGGAAAACCGAAGTATATTCAGGTCGTCCCGAATAACTTATTAGAAATGAAAGCAGATTATAATCGTGTAAAATTGTGGTATCAATAGAATAATATCACAGCGATCTAAAGACAAAATAGCTTAATTGCCTTCCACATCAATTAAAGAAAAACCGCAGCCTGTTGCCCAGAACAGCGGTTTTTACAGAATACAACCAGCGGTTATTTTACACGGGAAACATATTCGCCAGAACGAGTATCCACTTTAATCACTTCACCGATTTGTACAAATAGAGGCACTTTTACCACAGCACCAGTGCTCAGAGTTGCTGGTTTACCACCTGTACCCGCGGTGTCACCTTTCAGACCCGGATCAGTCTCAATGATTTCCAGTTCAACAAAGTTTGGCGGCGTTACAGAGATAGGCTGACCATTCCACAGGGTCAGGATACACTCAGCCTGCTCAACCAACCATTTCGCATTCTCGCCAACCGCTTTCTCATCAGCAGCTAACTGCTCGAAGGTTTCGTTGTTCATAAAGTGCCAAAACTCACCATCGTTATACAGGTAAGTCAGGTTCATATCCATTACGTCTGCGGCATCTACAGAATCAGTAGACTTGAACGTTTTTTCCAATAGTTTGCCGGAAATCAGCTTACGAATACGAGTACGGGCAAATGCTTGGCCTTTGCCCGGCTTAACAAACTCACTCTCAATAACAGAGCATGGCTCGCCATCTAACATGATTTTAAGACCTGAACGGAATTCGTTGGTACTATAAGTAGCCATGGAGACCCTCTAATTTAAACAAAATGGCTTAGCCAAAAAATGGCGCATATTATAACCCCAAAGATCCTCATCAGAGAAGACTGGTTGAAACAACTTACAGATGTTATTACCGATCCTGACGAACTATTACAATTGTTGTCGTTACATGAACACCCGGGATTAACCAAAGGGAGTGGCGCTCGTCGCCTGTTTCCACTGCGAGTACCCAGAGCTTTTGCTGCCCGTATGCAAGCAAACGATCCTAATGATCCATTGCTACTTCAGGTCATAACGACACCAGAAGAATTTACGCTTACTCCTGGTTTTTCCACCGATCCTCTGGATGAACAACGAAGTGCCGTTCCCGGTTTATTGCATAAATACCGTAACCGCGCACTACTGCTGGTTAAAGGAGGATGCGCGGTTAACTGCCGCTACTGCTTCCGCCGTCATTTCCCATACGAGGATAACAAAGGTAATAAGCGCAACTGGCAGCAAGCGTTAAATTATATTCAACAGCATCCTGAACTTGATGAGATTATCTTCTCTGGCGGCGATCCGTTAATGGCAAAAGATCATGAACTGGACTGGTTGATCAGTAATCTAGAAAAGATTTCCCATATCAAACGACTACGTATTCACACCCGTTTGCCTGTGGTTATTCCTGCCCGGATCACAACAACGCTTTGCGATCGGCTGTCACAATCGAGATTACAAGTGATCATGGTGACGCATATCAATCATGCCAATGAGATCGACCCGCCCTTACGGAATAGTATGATGATGCTAAAACAAGCAGGCGTCACGTTACTAAACCAAAGTGTGCTATTACGCGGCATCAATAATCATTCGGATATTTTGGCTGATCTAAGCAATACTCTGTTTGATGCGGGTATTCTACCCTATTACATTCACGTACTAGATAAGGTACAAGGAGCCGCTCACTTTATGGTCAGTGATGAGGAAGCCAAAGGGCTTATCCGGGAATTACTGACAAAAGTTTCAGGTTACCTAGTGCCACGTCTGGCAAGGGAGATCGGCGGAGAACCGAGTAAGACGCCATTAGATTTGGGACTAAGGCAAAATTAACAGAAAATTCATGCCCGGATGCTTTCAGCCGGGCATATCATTCAAATCAAGAATGTAATTACTGACATTTATAGACTTGACCAATCATTTTACTGTCCAGTGGAACAAAGCTCGATAACAGGCTTTCACTTGGGCTGGTTACACCATAAATTACATTTCCGCCCATAGCTGCGGCTTTATTGCGTAAATCATTGGCCGCACCACGCATTGAACTGCTCTCATTACTTACACCAGTCATCCAGTTACTTTGAGTGCCTGCAACTTCACCTAATAGCTGGCACTCACTGCCTGGCTTAGTATCAACAAAACGAACCTGTGAACCGCCGGAAGTTAATTGATTTGTGGCTGTACACCCTGTTAACAGTAACAATGCTGAAGCACTGAGCAAAACTTTAATTCGCATGTCTTTCCCCATTTATCGTTGGAAATTTCACAACTAATCATCAATATACCTTGTTGTACACCAATATCGCAAAACAAATAATTTATAAAATCCCCCCTTCAGGTGAAGTATTTAGGCCAGAAACGCTCTGCACCGGTATGAAAACAGAAAAAATAAGTGATACCCGTTGTTCCATTAATAGTGTAAGCACAAAAATTTAATAAAAATGTTAAAAACAAACCATAAACTGTGTCAACTTAATTAACTCTATTTAATTTTTTATCGAGAAAGTATATGATATTACACCTTATGGAAATCCACCTATTAAAGGATTTAGATATTATATTCATCTAAATTTCACATGAATTTTATTATATTTAAATAATTACGAATTTTTTAATTACTACTCTAAGAGATTAAATATACAGCCGCTCGCAAACATGAAACATGAGCTAAAGAAGAACAGTCCCATTCAGTAGAAATATTGAAAATAGTATCCATTGACACCATAATAACACTCAACCAAGCATTTTCATGATGTCATCTTTAGCAATTATCACTCCCCATCACCAATGTGGATATTCTCTGTCAGATAGTCCAGAAATACTCGAACTCGTGATGGGAATTGGCGGCCTGGCCCAACAAAAACTGCATATATTTTTTCCTCATCACCAGGATTATAATTTTCAAGTACAGGTAGCAGCAGACCAGCCTGAATATCTGCATTCACATGGAAACGCGCCAGACGAGCTAAACCAAGTCCGGCTATCGCAGCTTTACGCATGGTTTCTCCATCACCGAGCAACAAATTTCCTGAAGGCAGTTGTTGCACCCGCTCTTCTGAATCGATGAAAGGCCAAGCTTTCACATGACGAGTAAAGCCAAAACCGAGCCGATTGTAGCGACCAAGGTCTCCAGGCGTAGAAGGTATCCCCATCCTTTCAAGGTATGAAG
The DNA here is from genome assembly GCF_040256935.1 of Photorhabdus viridis. Classification (NCBI taxonomy): domain Bacteria; kingdom Pseudomonadati; phylum Pseudomonadota; class Gammaproteobacteria; order Enterobacterales; family Morganellaceae; genus Photorhabdus; species Photorhabdus viridis. The sequence goes on along the minus strand of NZ_JBEJZY010000029.1, from coordinate 10,335 downwards.
GAGCCCCTACCACAACCATTCGGCTTGAGCCTAACCGCCGCACTATAAGACGCGAGTCGTGCAGAGGACCAACGCGAATCGCCACATCACTGCGATCATCAAGTAAATCCACTACCAAGTCGCACAATGAGATGTCGAGTGTGATCTCTGGGTAACGTTGCAGAAAATCCGGCAGCAAAGGCATCAAGCAGTGTTTTCCAAACGCAACATGGCAATGCACGCGTATTCGTCCACGAGGCACCGCCCCCTGATTTGCTTCTTGTTCAGCGGCTACGATGTCCTCCAAAATCCTAATACTGCGCTCATAGAAAACAGAGCCCTCAGGTGTTAACTGAAGCTTACGTGTCGTTCTATTCAGCAACCGTACACCGAGCCGTATCTCTAGTCGATTGATAAGCTTACTGACTGCTGATGGCGTCATGCCGAGCTTGCGAGCAGCAGCAGAGAGGCTTCCCGACTCAATTACCTGAACGAATACAGCCATTTCTGTAGATCTATTGAATGTGTGCATAGATATTTGAATTTTTTTCCAAAATCCTATGAATAAATGAATTCTAGTCTAATAAGCTCATTTTTTCTAAAATTAAAGATATATTTTTACTACGACAACCCAGCAGCTTCAGTGTCTGCCCTTTCTAAAAGACGCCTAATTTTGGAGCTCACCACCGGGGATCGACCCGTTGAGTTTCCTCTTATAAGAGTTAGTTTTAGAAAAGAAGAAATTCTTTGCAAGAATCGGTAGATTATTGGCACCGGATATGGTGAGGAAAGCGGCTATTATCTGAATTTGGTATCTAATACAGAAGAAAAAGTATCAATACATCTGACACGGGACGGGTCACAAGAATTTACCGAGATCGTGGATTGCAACTTCGCAGCGGAAAAAATCGTTATTTGTCACAGCCAGTGACTTAATTTTGAGTTTGAATTGAAACACCACACAACTACTCATCTTGTGGCATGTTTTCTATAAAAGGGTGTGTGAGCAGGATTAACCTGCTCACACAAGACGTATAGCTACATCAAAGCAATGTGACTCTCGTCACATTACATCATGCCGCCCATACCGCCCATGCCACCCATACCGCCTGCTCCACCTAAATCAGCTTTGTCATCTTTAGGAAGGTCAGTCACCATACATTCAGTGGTGATCATCAGGCCAGCAATAGATGCTGCGAATTGCAGTGCAGAACGGGTTACTTTGGTTGGATCCAGAATACCCATTTCGATCATATTGCCATACTGTTCAGTAGTCGCGTTATAACCGTAGTTACCTTCACCTGCTTTCACGTTGTTTGCGATAACAGATGGCTCTTCACCTGCGTTGTCAACGATCTGACGCAAAGGTGCTTCCATTGCGCGCATCGCAACACGGATACCTACGTTTTGATCTTCGTTGTCGCCTTTCAGACCAGCAATAGAAGCAGCAACGCGAACCAGTGCAACACCACCACCAGCTACCACGCCTTCTTCCACTGCTGCGCGGGTTGCATGCAGAGCATCGTCAACACGGGCACGTTTTTCTTTCATCTCAACTTCTGTTGCAGCGCCCACTTTGATAACTGCAACGCCGCCAGCCAGTTTAGCCAAACGCTCTTGCAGTTTTTCGCGGTCGTAATCAGAAGTGGATTCTCCGATCTGCTGACGAATCTGAGAAACACGGCCATCAATTGCAACTTTTTCGCCAACGCCATCAATGATAGTTGTGGTATCTTTGTTGATAACGATACGTTTTGCCTGACCCAGATCTTCCAGAGTGGCTTTTTCCAGTTCCAGACCGATCTCCTCAGAGATAACGATACCGCTAGTCAGAACAGCGATATCCTGCAACATAGCTTTACGGCGGTCACCGAAGCCAGGCGCTTTAACCGCAGCAACTTTTACGATGCCACGCATAGTGTTAACAACCAGAGTTGCCAGTGCTTCGCCTTCAACATCTTCAGCAACAATCAGCAAAGGCTTGCTTGCCTTAGCTACGCCTTCCAGAACTGGTAACAGCTCACGGATATTGGAGATTTTTTTATCTACCAGAAGAACATATGGGTTTTCTAACTCAACAGAACCGTTTTCTGGTTTGTTGATGAAATACGGAGAGAGGTAGCCACGGTCGAACTGCATGCCTTCAACGACATCCAGTTCATCTTCCAGGCCTGTACCTTCTTCAACAGTGATTACACCTTCTTTACCGACTTTCTTCATCGCTTCTGCGATCAATTTACCCACAGTTTCGTCGGAATTAGCGGAGATAGTACCTACCTGAGCAATAGAGATGGAATCTGAACAAGGTTCGGACAGCTTTTTCAGTTCTGCAACTGCGGCAATCACTGCTTTATCAATACCGCGTTTCAGATCCATTGGGTTCATGCCAGCGGCTACGGCTTTCAGACCTTCAGTAACAATAGATTGAGCCAACACAGTTGCAGTAGTTGTACCGTCACCCGCAGCATCATTCGCTTTAGAGGCAACTTCTTTCACCATCTGAGCCCCCATGTTTTCGAACTTGTCTTCCAGTTCAATTTCACGGGCAACAGAAACACCGTCTTTAGTGATTGAAGGCGCACCAAAAGATTTATCCAAAACAACGTTACGGCCTTTAGGGCCCAAGGTTACTTTTACTGCATCAGCAAGAATATTCACACCACGTAACATCTTAACGCGAGCGTCGCTACCAAATTTTACGTCTTTAGCTGCCATTGTTTCTTTCCTTTAAATTCTTTCAGTTAAGAAGATCTAAGCGCAACAATTACGCTTCAACAATTGCCAGAATGTCGCTTTCAGACATGATCAACACTTCTTCGTTGTCGATCTTCTCTGACTTAACACCGTAACCATCGTTAAAAATAACAATATCTCCAACTTTCACACACAGTGCTTTTACGTCACCGCTTTCAAGGATGCGGCCATTGCCCACAGCCAAAACTTCACCACGAGTAGATTTACCCGCAGCAGTGCCAGTCAGCACAATACCGCCAGCAGATTTTGATTCAACTTCTTTACGCTTGACGATTACACGATCATGCAATGGACGAATATTCATTGATAGCTCTCCTATAAGAAAGTCCATATCAGGTAAGAGGATTGATACCAGTATGCTTTCATTAAACCAGTATCATAATAAATTAAATGGGGACTTATTTATGATACTTCAAGGGCAGGCAAAAAAATATTTTACTTTTTTCTTACCTACAGAAAAAAACCGATGATTTAACAAAACATTCAGAAGATAACCTCTTGTCAACGAGGGGGCTTATGCTCGTCATCATCAGGTTTGGCATCGTTCAATTTACGGGAGGGATCATCTTGCTTGCGCTCGTATTCCCCTTCAAAGGTATTATTATCCCGTCTGAACCCACCGCTATTATGAGGGCGATAGAAATTGATATGTGGCATCAGTTTCATCATTAATGTTTTTTGAACCGGCGGCAGTAACAGCAGCAAGCCCAGGAAATCAGTAAAAAAGCCAGGGCATAGTAATAGGAACCCCGCCAGCAAAAGAGAGACGCTTTTTACCATTTCTGCCGCCGGACTCTCCCCGGCTTCCAGCTTTTGCCGGATCTGGATAAAATTCTTTATTCCCTGATTACGTACCAGAGAAATACCGACACAAGAAGTAAACAGCACCAGTAACAGAGTTAACAACACACCTAATTCAGAGGCAACACGTACAAATAAGGTTGACTCAATGTAGACAAGCAAAAATATCAGGATCAATGGCAACCAACGCACTTGGTGCTCCTTCAATTGATTGGGATGAAAAGGTTGTATCCTGAATAAATCATATCAACAAAATCCAAGGAACAACCAAATTAACATTTTTTCAGTTTATTAGAGATTTGATTGGTGTCACAGCCATCGTTTTCAATCTTCTGAAAATCTTACTGATCAGGTCCATAATTGTGATCAATATCACATATATCAAATCACGTTAAACAAATACCACTATAAAGTGATCCAGCTTCAATGCATTTATTGCTAACCAGCATATGATCACGCCAGCAATCTGGTAATGAAGGGTTCGTATCATAACTATTGCTGTTGGCAACATAATTATTTAACAAACGCATAATTAGACAGTAAAAACGTAATCTAATAAGAAGGTTCTCATGTCAAACAACATTCGTATCGAAGAAGACCTGTTAGGTAAACGAGAAATCCCCGCTGAAGCCTATTACGGTATTCACACCTTACGTGCGATTGAAAACTTCTACATCAGTAACAACACCATTAATGATGTACCCGAATTTATCCGTGGCATGGTGATGGTAAAAAAAGCCGCCGCCTTAGCTAACAAGGAATTGCAAACCATTCCTAAAAAAATTGCGGATATCATTATCAAAGCCTGCGACGAAGTGCTCAATACTGGCAAATGTATAGACCAGTTCCCGGTTGACGTATTTCAAGGCGGCGCCGGTACTTCACTCAACATGAATACCAACGAAGTTCTGGCAAACATCGGTTTGGAATTGTTAGGCCATAAAAAAGGCGAATATGAACACCTAAACCCTAATGACCATCTGAATAAAAGCCAGTCAACCAACGACGCCTACCCAACCGGTTTCCGTATCGCAGTTTATAACTCCATCACGACACTGATCGAGTCTCTTGAACTGTTGATTGCCGGCTTCGATAAAAAATCCAAAGAATTTGATGACATTCTGAAAATGGGTCGCACCCAGTTACAGGACGCAGTTCCTATGACGCTGGGACAGGAATTCTACGCATTCTCAATCCTGCTGAAAGAAGAAGTTAAAAACCTGAATCGGACTTCTCAACTGTTGTTGGAAGTTAACCTTGGCGCTACTGCTATCGGCACCGGCCTGAACACCGCACCAGGTTATCAAAAATTGGCTGTTGAAAAACTGGCCGAGGTCACTGGTTTACCTTGCATACCCGCCGAGGACTTGATTGAAGCAACCTCCGACTGCGGCGCTTATGTTATGGTTCACGGCGCGCTGAAACGTCTGGCTGTTAAACTGTCTAAAATCTGTAATGATTTGCGTTTGCTCTCTTCCGGTCCTCGTGCCGGTCTGAACGAAATCAACCTGCCCGAGTTGCAGGCGGGTTCTTCTATCATGCCAGCAAAAGTTAACCCTGTTATTCCAGAAGTTGTGAATCAGGTTTGCTTCAAGGTTATCGGCAACGATATTTGTGTTACTATGGCATCCGAAGCTGGTCAGTTACAGTTAAACGTAATGGAACCCGCGATTGGTCAGGCCATGTTTGAATCTATCTCCCTATTAAGCAACGCTTGTCGCAACCTGGTAGAAAAATGCATTAACGGCATCACGGCGAACAAAGAAGTTTGCGAAAGCTTCGTATTCAACTCGATCGGTATCGTCACTTATCTGAACCCATTCATTGGTCACCACAATGGTGATATTGTCGGTAAGATCTGCGCTGAAACGGGTAAGAGTGTTCGTGAAGTTGTGCTGGAACGTGGCTTACTGACCGAAACTGAGCTGGATGATATCTTCTGTGTAGAAAACCTAAAACGCCCGGCTTATAAGGCAAAACGTTTTGAAGATTAAGTTGTTGAATATAATAAAAAATAGCTCTTAGCAATTAAGGCACGCAACTCCAACTGGATAGCGTGCCTTTTTACTTCCCTACATGCACAAAGTATTAACCTAAAATTTTCAAATTTTTAATTATTTCAAGGAGTAAATATTATGTTAGCCGTAGAATTGGTTATCGTTCTGCTGGCCATCTTCCTGGGTGCAAGATTGGGGGGGATCGGCATTGGATTTGCCGGTGGTCTTGGCGTTCTGGTGCTGTCAGCAATTGGTGTTAAACCGGGGCACATTCCATTCGATGTTATTTCCATCATTATGGCAGTTATCGCGGCAATCTCTGCCATGCAAGTTGCCGGTGGTCTGGACTATTTGGTTCAACAAACTGAAAAATTACTGCGTAAGAACCCAAAATACATCACAATCCTCGCACCTATCGTTACCTATTTCCTGACACTGTTTGCAGGTACAGGTAACATCTCTCTGTCAGCACTGCCAGTGATTGCTGAAGTTGCAAAAGAACAAGGCATTAAACCATGCCGTCCGCTTTCCACTGCGGTTGTCGCAGCCCAGATTGGCATCACCGCCTCGCCAATCTCCGCTGCGGTCGTTTATATGTCTTCTCTGATGGAAGGCCACGGCGTCAGCTATATTCATCTGCTGATGGTCCTGCTGCCATCCACTTTCGCGGCTATCGTTCTGATGTCTTTCATCGTCTCCTGGGTATTTAACTCCAAACTGTCGGATGATCCTGTTTATCTGAAACGTCTGGCAGACAACCTGGTGACTCTGCGTGGCAGCAAACAGATTGAAGTTAAACCAAGGGCTAAGGCTTCTGTTCTGTTGTTCTTAGCTGGCGTTATCAGTGTTGTTATTTACGCTATCATCAATAGCCCCAGTATCGGTCTGGTTGCAGAGCCACTAATGAACACCACTCACGCTATTCTTATCATTATGTTGAGTGTCGCAACTATCACTACGATGTCCTGCTCAGTTGATACTGACGCCATCCTGAATTCCAGTACCTTTAAAGCAGGAATGAGCGCATGTATCTGCATTCTGGGCGTTGCATGGCTAGGTGACACTTTTGTACAGGCGAATATTGATTGGATCAAAGACACTGCCGGCGGCTTAATCCAATCTCAACCCTGGTTGCTGGCAGTTATTTTCTTCTTCTGTTCCGCTCTGCTCTATTCACAGGCTGCAACAGCAAAAGCGCTGATGCCGATGGCTCTGGTTCTGAACGTCACACCACTGACGGCAATCGCTTCTTTCTCCGCAGTTTCCGGGTTGTTTATTCTGCCTACCTATCCAACCCTGGTTGCCGCAGTTCAGATGGATGACACCGGAACTACCCGTATCGGCCGTTTCGTCTTCAACCACCCGTTCTTTATTCCCGGCACCATCGGGGTTGCTCTAGCTGTCGCCTTTGGCTTCCTGTTCGGCGGTATGATCCTCTAATCTCGTCAATAACAACCTAATTCAGGGGAGTATACCGCCCCTGAATTCTTCCCCGAAATAGCGTTCTTTTCTCTGAAAGTTCTTGATTATTGTCTTAATCTTAACCAGAACACTTTCTGGTCTGACAGCCTTCGGTTATAGTGCTGAATATTTTTATTCTATTAGCGATCATTAACCTTATGATTAAACGTACTCTGATATTGTTTTTACTGCTTTGCAGTACAATGTTTACCCCACTGGCAGCGAATGCGCTGTTTGAACAACCGGGGCAAAACCTGTATTTGCCGGCAGATCAGGCATTCATGTTTGATTTTCAGCAAAAAGGCGACAAACTGACACTAAATTGGCAGATCAAACCGGGTTATTACCTTTACCGCAAACAACTTCGTATTGAGCCACAACAGGCCACACTAGGTAAAATTACGTTGCCACAAGGTACGGCTCATCAGGATGAATTTTTCGGTGAAACTGAAGTCTATTTCCAACAACTCGCGGTCAATATTCCTATTACAGAGGCGAATGATAAATCCAATATCGTCGTCACTTATCAGGGCTGTGCTGCGGCAGGATACTGCTACCCACCGGAAACCCGCCTTGTTCCATTAAGTACGGTTATCCCATCAAAAACAGCTAACGGAGTACCCACCGAACCTGTTCAGAAAGCGCCAGAAAGCGCATCAAATGACCAACAAGATTTACCTTTCTCACCACTTTGGGCGCTTTTGATTGGCATTGGTATCGCCTTTACACCTTGTGTACTACCGATGTATACATTAATTTCCGGCATTATTCTTGGTAGCCAGCACCCTAAAAACCTGAAACAGATCTTCTGGTTGGCACTAAGCTATGTTCAGGGAATGGCAATCACCTACACCTTACTTGGATTGATTGTCGCGGCTGCGGGTTTACAATTTCAGGCCGCACTGCAACATCCGTATGTGCTGATTGGTTTGTCGATCCTGTTTATTCTACTGGCGCTGTCGATGTTCGGCCTTTATTCCCTGCAACTGCCTTCCTCTGTTCAGACTCGCCTGGTCAATTGGAGTAACCAGCAAAAAAGTGGCTCATTCTTTGGTGTATTCGCTATGGGTGCATTAGCGGGATTAATTTGTTCCCCTTGTACTACCGCGCCTTTAAGCGCCATTCTGCTTTACATTGCCCAAAGTGGTAATACAGTGGCAGGGGGCGTAACCCTTTATCTTTATGCTTTGGGAATGGGATTACCACTTATTGCCGTTACCCTGTTTGGTCATAAACTCCTGCCACGCAGCGGTCCATGGATGCAATATGTCAAAGAAGCTTTTGGCTTCATTATTCTTGCACTGCCTGTTTTCCTGCTGGAAAGAGTTATTGGTGATGTATGGGGAATACGGTTATGGAGCCTGCTGGCGGTCAGTTTCCTGGGATGGGGATTTGCACTGACGCTCAGAAGCCAAAATGGCTGGATGAGAGTCATGCAACTGATATTGTTAGTTCTGATGCTGATAGCCACCCGCCCATTGCAGGATTGGTTTTGGGGCACGGCAGCAGTTACACAACAATCGCAACACAGCCTCAATTTCCGCCAGATAAATAACTGGCAAGAATTGGAACACCTAATGGCGCAAAACAATCATAAAACCCTTATGCTTGATTTCTATGCTGACTGGTGTACCGCTTGTAAAGAATTTGAAAAATATACTTTCAGCGATCTACAGGTTCAATCACAACTACGTGATACCTTGCTGCTACAGGCAAATGTCACAAATAACAGCCCACAGCAAAAACAACTTTTAGAAAAACTGAATGTTCGGGGATTACCGACTATTCTGTTTTTTGATTCTCAAGGAAAAGAGATCCCCGATTCACGGGTAAATGGTTTTATGAACGCAGCCCGTTTTAACGAACACTTGCAACATCTGCAAAAATGATCTGAAGGAGAACATCGTGCAACGAGAACAAGTTCTTAGTCATGTCTTAAACTTGCTGGAGCAACATGGCTTATCCGCTACAACTGAGATGCTCCTTGGTTCACTTAACATGGATATGGAATATCTAAAGCAGTTCTGGCCCGATCGGGAAGCACTGCTTTATGACAGCCTGCGTTATCACGGTCAACAGATCGAAGTCTGGCAACGACAGATGTTATTGGATGAAAACCTGACACCAGAGCAAAAGCTACTGGCTCGTTATGCAGCGCTTGGTGAAAAAGTAAAAGAGAAACGCTACCCTGGCTGCCTGTTTATCGCGGCCTGTAGTGCATTCCCTGAATCTGACCATCCAATCCATCAATTAGCTGAATTGCAAAAACAGAGTTCTTCCCATTACACCACCGAGCTACTACATCAACTGGATATCGAAGATTGCGAACTGATTACCAAACAGATGGAACTGATTCTGGAAGGTTGCCTGAGTAAGCTACTGATCAAACGGGATATTGATGATATCGCAACGGCAAAACTGCTGGCAGAAGATATTTTGGCTATCGCCAAATGCCGAAAAAATGGTGCATTAAGCTAATAAAAATCATCCCAAGATGAATAACCACACAAATTTGGGGCAAAAAGTCAGCAATCAATCGTCTTTTATCATTTTTTATCAGAAAGGCATTGACGACTTAGGCTGAATACGGTTTAATTCGCCCCGTTGCCCGGATAGCTCAGTCGGTAGAGCAGAGGATTGAAAATCCTCGTGTCGGTGGTTCGATTCCGCCTCCGGGCACCACTTCAACTTCCAGTGAAGTCCAGCCCAGTAAAACGATTTCTCTCAAACCCAGCAAAATCAACACTCTTTCTTATTTTTAGGTCTAGTTTCGTCTGTTGCAATCAAAATGCAGCGAAGGGCATAATTCGGGGCACCTACCATTCGATTACAGAAATGCCCTTAAAACTCGCCGATGGCGGCGGTCTTTGTTTAGAAGTTTCACCGCCCGGCTCAAAATACTGGCGAATGAAGGATTACCGCCCCACCGATAAGAAAGAAGACCGTGTGACTGCTCCCCGCCGTAAACGGCGAGGCTTCCCACTTCTCAGGCCGCAACCGTCTGTGTGACGGATTTACGCTGGCCTCCATGGGCAGAAACGACGAGTCCCGCCGTCTGTAATTCCAGTATGCCCTTGCGCCGGATGTTGAGCGCCGCATTGATATCTCGGTCATGCTCAACGCCACATTCAGGACATGGCCAGATGCGCTTATGTAACGGCATTTCCGGCATTTTATGACCGCAACAATGGCAGGTTTTCGAACTAGCGAACCATTGATCCAGCTTCACCAGATGAACGCCTTTTTCTGCTGCCTTGTATTCCAGTTTTGTGATGAATCCATACCAGCCAGCGTCACTGATAGCGCGAGCCAGCCTGGGGTTTTTCATCATATTTGCTGTTTT